>JAZTXD010000108.1:0-2054 GCA_045636265.1 Candidatus Flemingiibacterium sp. | reverse complement strand
TTTATTCACTCGTTATGAAGTTAGGCTTTAAGGTCGAGGATGCAAGCCTCGGTTCGATCGCGTTCGCAGGAACTTCGATCATAATCGTTGTTGGCGTTGCACTTGAAACCTACCGTGAGATTGAGGCTCAGATGACGATGCGTCATTACAAGGGCTTCCTTGAATAAGCACCATTTCGTTTTCGCCGATTTAAGATAACCTCTTAAATCGGGCGGAGCGAATAGGTCCAGAACTATAGGGAGAAAACTTATGAAAATGATTTTCCTCGGCGCACCCGGCGCCGGCAAGGGTACTCAGGCTGAAATCGTTTCCCAGAAATATTGCATCCCCGCAATTTCTACGGGCGCAATCATCAGAGAAGCGATTAAGAATGAAACCGAAATGGGCAAGGCTGCAAAGAAGTTCACTGAAAACGGTGCACTTGTTCCGGATGATGTCGTTATCGGCATTATCAAGGAAAGACTTGCCGCTGAAGACTGCAAGGACGGATTTATCCTTGACGGTTTCCCCAGAACGGTTCCTCAGGCAGAGGCACTCGAGCAGATGAACGTCGAGATCGATCTCGTCGTAAACATCTTCGTTCCCGATGAGAAGATCGTCGAGAGAATGTCCGGCAGACGCGTATGCGCGAAATGTGGTGCATCCTACCACATCAGCTTCAACCCCTCAAAGGACGGCGACAACTGCGATAAGTGCGACGAGAAGCTCTCTATTCGCAAGGACGACGCTCCCGAGGTTGTACAGAGCAGACTTGTAACCTACCATGAGCAGACACAGCCTCTCGAGGATTTCTACGAGAAGCGCGGTAAGCTCGCTACAGTAGTAGGTCAGGAAAAGGTTGAGGACACAACGGCTTTGACCTTGGCTCTTATCGAGGCAAAAAAACAGGGCAGATAAAAGATCAATGATATCGGTAAAAAACAAAGACCAAATAAAGCTTATGCGTGAGGCAGGCAGAATCACCGGCGAGGCACTTGCTCTCGCGGGCGAGTCAATAAAGCCCGGCATGACCACAAAGCAGCTTGACACGATCATCCGTCAGCACATCGAAAAGTGCGGCGCGAAGCCTTCGTTCCTCGGCTACGGCGGATTCCCGGGAAGCGCTTGCATAAGCATAAATAATGAGGTTATACACGGTATCCCCTCAGCGCGTGTGATTGAGGAGGGCGACATCGTAAAGGTCGATGTGGGTGCCTTTTATAAGGGATTCCACGGCGACAGCGCTAACACCTTTGCTGTTGGCAAGGTGTCAGATGAAGCGATGAAGCTTATCGAAGTCACAAAAGAAAGCTTCTGGCGCGGCATTGCCGAGGCCAAACCCGGAAATCGGGTTGGCGATATCGGCTACGCTATCCAAAGTTATGTTGAGGGAAACGGCTTTTCTGTTGTGAAGCGATACGTCGGCCACGGTGTCGGCGCAGACCTTCATGAATCGCCCGATGTGCCTAACTTCGGCACAAAAGGACGCGGAGTCAGACTCTGCTCCGGTATGACTATAGCGGTCGAACCGATGGTTAATATCGGTACGCCCGATGTAGCAGAGAAAAGCGACAAATGGACTGTAGTTACCGCGGACGGTTCGCTCTCCGCTCACTATGAGCACACGATAGCGATAACCGATGACGGTGTTATAGTTCTTACAAAGATCGATTAAACTTAAACATCCACCAAGGAGGGATTATTCTGCCTAAGGACGACGTTGTAGAATTCGAGGGTACGGTTGTAGAGGCACTGCCCAACGCCGTATTCAAGGTTCAGCTCCCGAACGGGCACATCATTACAGCCCACATTTCGGGTAAGCTTCGCATGAATTATATCAGAATTCTTCCCGGTGACAAGGTTACGGTTGAAGTTACCGTATATGACCTCACCAAGGGTAGAATCACTTGGAGAGCTAAATAAGCTCCCACAAATTGTACGCATAAGACACATAACTGTGAGAAAGGCATGGTGAACACAATGAAAGTAAAACCATCCGTTAAGAAGATCTGCGAAAAGTGCAAGATCATCAAGAGACATGGTCGTGTCATGGTCATCTGCGAGAATCCCAAGCA
>JAZTXD010000107.1:0-12945 GCA_045636265.1 Candidatus Flemingiibacterium sp. | reverse complement strand
GCACTATCCAGCGCGAATCTTTTTTGAGCGCCGGGGAGCGCCTCCGGCGCAAAGTAAGGAAAACGGTGGGAGTAGAGTTCGCCAAAGGCGAACTCTTAGAGGGGGTAGAAAACCTGCGCAGCTGGTTGTCTGTCCCCTCTTTTACGCGTAACCTCGGCGCTCTCATGAGCGCCGATCACGTACAGCGCATCGCCATGCGCGTAAATCAAAGGAGATGGACAGCCAATGCTGTCGCGTTGATTTCGTGGGGATGCAAGCCGCAGAATTTGCCGCAAATTCGCAGATTGCGGGAAATTCACGCAAAAGACTTGCAATTTTGGACGAATAATGGTATCATATATTGTAAGAAAACATTGAGAGGAACACTCTATGACAAATAAAAGAAAATCGCCGGAGCTTTTATCCCCGGCGGGTAATTTTGATAAAATGAAAGCGGCTATCCTCTACGGCGCCGATGCCGTCTACCTCGCAGGTGACGATTTCGGTATGCGTGCCGCGGCAGATAACTTCACACTTGAGGAGCTTTCCGAGGCGGTGAAGTATGCACACGAGCGCGGCGTCAGAGTAAATCTCACGCTCAACACCATGCCGCACACAAGTGAATATCCCAAGCTCGAAGAGTTTGTGAAGAGTATTTCAAGCTTCGGTATAGATGCGGTTATCGCCGCGGACCTTGGCGTTATGGCACTGGTCCGTGAATATATGCCGGGCACTGAGCTTCACGTGTCAACACAGATGAGTACCGTCAGTGCCGCAACCTGCCGTGAGTGGCACAGACTCGGCGCAAAGCGTGTCGTGCTTGCCAGAGAGCTTACACTTGCCGAGATACGCGAGATTCGTGCAAATATCCCGGATGAAATTGAGCTTGAAGCATTTATCCACGGCTCGATGTGCATATCCTACAGCGGACGCTGTCTGCTCTCCCAGCATTTCGTGGGACGCGACGCCAACCGCGGAAGATGCGCACAGCCTTGCCGCTGGAATATGTCCTACGCGCCGTCGGAAATTGCGGGCGAGGGTGTTGCTGCGTATGAGATAACCGAGGAAAAGCGCCCGGACAATAAGATTCCGGTTATCGAAAATGACCGCGGAACGTTCTTCTTATCAAGCCGCGACACGTGCATGATAGAGCACATTCCCGAGCTTATCGAGAGCGGCATTGACAGCTTTAAGATCGAAGGCCGCATGAAGAGCGAGTATTACGCCGCTGTTGTAACCAACGTTTACCGCATGGCAATAGACCGATACATGGCAGACCCCGAGGGATATGAGTACGATCCGGCATGGCTTCGTGAGCTTGAGTCGGTCAGCCACAGAGAGTATCACACGGGTTACTACTTCGACGATCCCATGGAAGAGGCGAACACCGCAAAGCTACCGGGATATATGAAGGAAAACGCATATCTCTGCCGTGTAACATCATACGATAAAGATAGCGGCATCGCCCATTTTGTACAGCGCAACAAGGTCTTTTCAAACGCGGACGTTGAGGTGATCTCGCCCGGCAAGATCGGACGTCCGCTTAACATCGGTCAGCTTTACGGCATGGACGGCGAGCCGATAGAATCTGCGCCGCATCCTTATATGGAGTTCTATGCAAAGGTACCGTTTGAAATGATGCCGGGCGATATAGTCCGCGCGGTGTAAGGAGGATATTATGATAATTGAAATTTTAAAATCGCTCCTTTTCGGCATACTCGAGGGTATTACCGAATGGCTTCCGATATCGAGCACGGGACATCTTATTTTGCTTGAGGAATTTGTCAAGTTTGAGGGCGTGTCCGAGGGCTTCTGGGACATGTTTGAAGTGGTAATCCAGCTTGGCGCGATACTTGCTGTGGCGGTTATCTTCTGGAAGAAGATATGGCCCCTCAAGAAGGGCGGCGAAGTGATCGGCATAATCAGCAAGAGTAAGCTTACGCTGTGGCTTAAAATAATCATTGCGTGCCTGCCTGCGGCGATTGTGGGACTGCTTTTCGATGACATTATCAATGCTGTGTTCTATGATGACAAGGTTGATGAGATAATTGTTGGAACCATGCTTATCGTTGTTGGTGTGGCATTTATTGTTGTCGAGCGCATTAGCAAAAACAAGGCACCTAAAACAGATTCGCTCGACACACTCAAGTGGTCGCACGCAATCGGAATCGGTGTTTTCCAGCTCATCGCTGCTGTACTTCCCGGAACTTCGCGCTCCGGCTCGACCATACTTGGCGGACTTATGCTCGGCGTTTCACGTACCGTTGCGGCGGAGTTTACGTTCTTCCTCGGAATTCCCGTAATGTTCGGCGCATCACTGCTGAAAATTGTGAAGTTCGGCTTTGATTTCACCGCGACAGAGGCGGTGATACTGCTTGTCGGTATGGTGAGCGCGTTTGCGGTTTCCATGATATGCATACGCTTCCTCATGGATTACATCAAGCGCCACGATTTCAAGGTGTTCGCGTGGTACAGAATAACACTTGGCGTACTGGTGCTGCTGGGGTGTTTTGCGGTTAAGGGCTTTATGGGATAAAGCCTTTTGAGTACGGCGCATCGCCGTGCGCATAAGGAGAACGAAAAGGGGATAGACAACCAACGCTGCCGCGATGGTTTTCTACCCCCTTTTAAAATCCCCCGTTTTCCTTTGGCTTACGCCCGGTTCGCGCTCAAGGTCGCCGATCAGCCTTGCGGCTTCCGGCTCTATTCGCGCTGTAAAGCGGCGCCGAAAGACACCGCTCCACTCTATCGCTATCTGAAATGTGGGCGGTGTGTTTGCACTGACCGGCGCGAATCTTTTTTGGGCGCCGAGGAGCGCCTCCGGCGCAAGCAAGGAGGACAGGTGGAGCTCGAGGAGGATGAGGAAACTGCGCAGCTGGTCCCCCATCCTCCTCGAATTTACGCAAAGCCTCGGCGCGCCAGCGCCGACATTTTACAAAAACATTGTCAATTTTGTATTATAAACCCCCGAAAAATGGGCAAAATATTGTAAGTAAAAGAAAAAATATTGAAATTGAGAATAATTTCACAAATTTCTGTTGATAAAACAGTATAAATATGGTAAAATAATCTGTGGCTATTATAATAGCCAGTGAATCTGTAAATTTTATTTAGAGGTGAAAATATATGTACAACAAGAAATCTGTAGAAGATATCGCTGTTGCAGGCAAGAGAGTTCTCTGCCGCTGCGATTTCAACGTTCCCGTTAAGGACGGCAAAATCACTGACGATAAGCGTATCGTCGGCGCAATGAAGACTATCAAGTATCTCGTTGACAACGGTGCAAAGGTAATCCTCTGCTCCCACATGGGCAGACCCCACAACGTTCTTGATGCAGAGCTCAAGCTCTCCAAGAAGGATAAGAAGAAGATCGAGGCTCTTCCCGAGGCAGAGCAGGCTGCGGCTACCGCAAAGGCGCTTGAGAAGGCAAAGGACGATATCAACACCCTTTCTCTCAAGATCGTTGCTGACGATCTTACCGCTAAGGGCATCAACGTAACCCTCGCAAAGGACGTTATCGGTCCCGACGCAAAGGCTAAGGCTGCAGCTCTTAAGGACGGAGAGGTTCTCCTTCTCGAAAACGTACGTTTCCATGCTGCAGAGGAAAATAACGATCCTGCATTTGCAAAGGAAATGGCAAGCCTCGCTGAAATCTATGTAAACGATGCTTTCGGTACCGCTCACAGAGCACATGCTTCCACCGCAGGCGTTGCTGACTATCTCGACACCGCAGTTTGCGGCTACCTCATTCAGAAGGAAATCGTGATCATGGGTAAGGCTCTCGAGGATCCGGTTCGTCCGTTCGTGGCTATCCTCGGCGGCGCGAAGGTTTCCGACAAGATCGGCGTTATAAACAACCTTCTCGATAAGTGCGACACCATCATCATCGGTGGCGGTATGGCATACACCTTCTTCAAGGCTCTCGGCAATCCTATCGGCACTTCTATCTGCGAGCACGACAAGCTTGATCTCGCAAAGGAGCTTATGGCAAGAGCGGCTGAGAAGGGCGTAAACTTCCTTCTCCCCGTTGACAACAGAATCGGCCGTGAGTATAAGGAAGACACCGTTTGCATGAGAATCTACAGCGATTCCATTCCGGACGGCTGGATGGGTCTCGACATCGGCGACAAGACCGAAGAGCTCTTCGCAAAATCTCTCGTTGGCGCAGGCACTGTAATCTGGAACGGTCCTATGGGCGTTTCCGAGTGGGAAAATTTTGCATCCGGTACACGTTCCGTTGCAAAGGCAATCGCAGAGTCCGGCGCGATCTCCATCATCGGCGGCGGCGACTCCGCAGCAGCTGTTGAAACTCTCGGCTATGCTGACAAGATGACTCACGTTTCCACCGGTGGCGGCGCATCTCTCGAATTCCTCGAGGGTCTTGAGCTTCCCGGCATCGCATGCCTCAACGAAAAGGAATAATTTTCAAGGCTCGCAGTCGCTCTGCGACTGCTCGGGAGAGGTGGCGCTGCTGCCCAAAATAGTTGCTTCGCAACTCTGCGCTCCGCCCACCTCTCCACTCTGCCCGGCTCGGCTGGCGGCAGCTCTTTGCATTGCCGCTTGAAAAAATGTAAATAATCACGTTTGTAGGGGAGGGGCTTGCTCCTCCCGTACTTAATTGAAAGGAACATATAAAATGAACAAGGCTACACGTAAAACAGTTATCGCGGGCAACTGGAAAATGAATATGACTCCCGCACAGACTACCGAATTTATCAAGGAGCTTGCTCCCATGGTTGCCGGCAAGGGCGGCTGTGACATCGTACTTTGCGTACCGTATGTTGATATCGCAGCTGCAGTTGAGGCTGCAAGGGGCACCAACATCAAGATCGGTGCTGAGAACGTACATTTTAAGGAGTCCGGCGCATATACCGGCGAAATCTCCGCGAAGATGCTCTGCGAATGCGGTGTTGACTATGTTGTAATCGGTCACTCCGAGCGCCGTCAGTATTTCGGTGAAACCGACCAGACTGTAAATCTTCGCACTCTTGCGGCTGTTAACGCGGGTCTTACCGCAATCGTTTGCGTTGGTGAAACCCTTGAGCAGAGAGAGCTCGGCTACACTGAAACTCTCCTTAAGTACCAGACCAAGATGGCTCTGACCAACGTTAAGAAGGAACAGCTTGCAAACATCATCGTGGCTTACGAGCCTGTATGGGCTATCGGTACCGGTGTTACCGCTACCGCTGACCAGGCTGACGAGGGCAACGGCTATGTTCGCGCGGCTATCGCTGAAATGTTCGGCGCTGATGCGGCAGAGGCAGTTACCGTACAGTACGGCGGCTCTATGAACGCGAAGAACGCGGCAGAGCTTCTCTCCAAGGTTAACGTTGACGGCGGACTCATCGGCGGCGCGTCCCTTAAGACTGCTGACTTCACCGTTATCATTGATGCGGCTCAGTAAAATATCTTAAATAATTCAAAGAGGAGATTTGTTGCAAGCCTCCTCTTTTTATTGACTTTGTTACGCTGACATGGTATAATAGCATTAAAGTAACACTTAAGGAGTGGTTTTATGAAAAAGTATATTGCTTTATTCCTTTGCATCGTTATGTGCGCGAGTGCCGTTATTATGCCGACTGCGGCGGACACAACTGCACGCGATGTTACTGTTGAGGAGTCATATGCAGCTATGCTCAAATCGCTTGGACTTTTCAAAGGTGTTTCAGAAACCGACTTCGATCTGAAGCGCGCTCCTACACGTGTCGAAGCGCTTGTAATGCTTATCCGCGTTTTGGGTGAAGAAAAAGCGGCTCTTGAGGGTGACTGGGAGCATCCGTTTGCCGATGTTGTCAAGTGGGCGGACCCGTATGTTGGATATGCATATGAAACCGGTCTTACCAAGGGTGTATCCGCAACACAGTTCGGCACCGGTGATGCTACTGCGGCAATGTATCTCACATTTATGCTTCGCGCACTCGGTTACACCGATGTGAACAATGAGGATTTTTCATGGAACGATCCATACACGCTTGCGAAAACTGCCGGAATCCTTACCGATGCGGTTGATACCGAGGTGTTCTGGCGCGCGGATGCGGTGACCGTTTCCTATGAAGCGTTGGCGGCATATCTGAAGAGTTCGGATAAAACGCTTGCCGGCAAGCTTATAGAAGCAGGTGTGTTTACAAAAGTACAGTATAACAGTATTTTTGCAAACGGAGAGGGTTCGTTGGCTCTTAATGCAGACGATATAGCGCAAAGCTGTTCGCCTGCGATATTTAACATAGATGTTTATTCATACAATGGCAAGCTTGCTACTTCAGGATACGGCTTCTTTATAAGTGAGAACGGATATGCTGTAACCAATTTCCATGTCGCAGGCAACAATCTCTATATGGTAGTTACAACCGCATCGGGCGAAAAGTATGACGATGTTATCATGGTAGATGCGATAGTGGATAGCGATCTCGCTCTGATAAGAGTGAAAACCGAAGATACATTTCCATATCTAAAAACCGGAAATCCCCGAGCGCTTAAAGAAGGTGAATCTCTGTATGTGCTTGATGGGACAGACAATGTCTTTGAGAGTACGGTTGTAACGCCAAAGCATGTTGAAAATGAAAGCGACTGCATAAAAATATCCGAAATGCCTGAAAAATGTGGAGGAGCGGTTGTTGACGGGCAGGGAAATGTTGTTGGAATAGCGGCGAATCTTGGAGAAGGTCAGACGGAAATCGTATATTCGGTATATATAGACAGGCTGGACCTTTCCAAAAAATTCCCTTTGGCTATATGGAAGAATTCATTCTACGAGGCATTTGAAGATGTATATGATTTCGGTGCGTTTACCGGAATGAATCTGGTCGAAGAAAAAACTCTTCAGCGCGAATATACTGCTGTTTATGATGCCGGAGATATAGCGTCTGACGGTGTGAAGGAAACATCTGTGGAAAAGTGCCTTATTCAGTACAAAAAAGCTATGAGAGCAAAGGGCTTTTCCGTTGAGGACACGGATAAAAACACAACGGTTTATAAGCTTGGCAAAAAAACAGTTACGGTAACTTTGAGTACCGCATCGGCACGTATAACTGTTTTGATTGAAACCGAGCTTCCTGATTACAGCGGACTTTCAGGTGTTCCGGATGCAGGAGCTTATTTCGGTCTTGACGAGAAGGACGGAAAGCCGGACAATGATAACGGAAAGTATACGTATGTTTACAAGTGGAGCGATAAATATACGCAGGAAGAGTTTAAAAAGATATTTATCGAATACATAAGACTGCTTGAGAAAAAGAATTTTGTTTTTGACAAGAATACCGACGGAACATATGTGAGCAGTGAGTATACCGGACAGTACAAGAAAAATTACGTGGTGGAGTGCCGTCTTGATTCGACAAATGCAACGGTTACTGTGTATACATCCGATTATCTTATTTCCAAAAGCACGGACGCATATAATAAGCTGAAAGACTATCTTTTAAAGAACGGCACATATTCTTCGACCAGCAAGACATACGATATGGAAGTTGAAATTGGGCGAGAAACATATTCTATCGCGCTTCACACAAGTTGGGAAATGATCGCTGTGAGCAGCATAAGAATAGTTCCCGGATATAATACACATACCCTGATTATGTTCTCAAAGCCGACGAAAAATGTGGGAGGAGAAGGTATACTGCCGAAATTCAATGTTACATATACTTACCTGACGGCCAATACTACGGAACAGTTCAACACATATATAGATCCGATCATGCTTACGCACAATACTGAAATTGCACAGTCGGGAAGCAATACAAATAAGGAATATATAAAGAAATACGGTAAAGACGCGATTTCAAGTACGATCATAACGCTTGAGCAGTGTGAGCAGAGCTTCTTTAACTCCATTGGTATAACGCTCGCCGATCTTGGATTTATTTGCCTTGACTGAATATATTAAAAGGATGGGATATCTTCGGATATCCCATCTTTGTTATATTTGATAAAAAATACTATATCCCATTGACTGACGATAAAAAATATGTTACAATAAATCTGCAACACAATTTGATTTTTGGAGGAAGTATCATGAAAAAGGTTATTGCCATATTTTTGTGTATTGTTATGTGCTTCTCTACCGTGTCAGTGACGATAGCGGCAGACAGTACAACTGTACGCGATGTTACTGTTGAAGAATCCTATGCGTCCGAGCTCAAATCGCTTGGACTTTTCAAGGGTGTGTCTGAAACCGATTTTGATTTGAAGCGTGCACCTACACGTGTCGAAGCGCTTGTAATGCTTATCCGTGTTTTAGGCGAAGAAAAGGCTGCGCTTGGCGGTTCTTGGAAGCATCCGTTCAAAGATGTTGCCAAGTGGGCGGATCCGTATGTTGGATATGCATATGAAACCGGTCTTACCAAGGGTATCTCCGCAACAGAGTTCGGCACCGGTGATGCTACTGCGGCTATGTATCTTACATTTATTCTCCGCGCTCTCGGTTACACCGACGTGAACAATGAGGACTTTTCTTGGAGTGATCCATACTCTCTCGCGAAAACGGTAGGGATCCTTACTGATGCGGTTAATATTGAGGTGTTCTGGCGTGCGGATGCTGTAACGGTTTCGTATGATGCGCTGTCGTCATATCTTAAGAATTCGGAGCAGACTCTTGCAGACAAGCTGATTAAGGCTGGAGTCTTTACAAAAGAACAGTATGATCTGACAGGGGTAATCTCTTCTGTTCAGTGCGGCGACAATGTTGTAGCTATACTGTACAGAAATGGAGAGCTTGTTATCGAAGGCACGGGTGATATGTGGGATAACATGGGAGGACCTCCGTTCTTATTAGTAGAGCAAGACCTTACAAAAACGATAACGGTTAAAGACGGTGTAACCAGCATTGGAGCTATGGCATTTGCCAATTTTACACTTTTAACAAGTGTAACCATTCCCGACAGTGTAACAAGAATCGGATATCGCTCGTTTAACGGATGCACAGCTCTCGCAAACATAACTATTCCCAATAGCGTAACGAGTACTGGTGATTATGCATTTGCCGCTTGTACAGCTCTGACAAGTTTGGATATTCCTGACAGTGTGACGGATATTGATATGCACGCGTTTAACGGATGCGACAGCCTTAAAAGTATAAGCTTTGGCAAGAATGTAGAGATTATTATGACTGATTTATTTATGGGGTGTGACAGTCTTGAGCGCATTACGGTTTCTTCTGATAATGCAAAATACTGCAGTGACGAGGATGGGGTGCTGTTTAATAAGGATAAAACCCAAATTATAAAGTATCCTGCAGGCAATACGAGAAAAACATACACAGTTCCTGACCACGTACAGAGCATAAGAATGGGGGCGTTTAGTGGTTGCAGTGCTCTGGAGTGCGTAATAATTCTCAATAGAAGATGCAGCATAGGTTTGACGGCATTCCATGGTACTGCATCTAACTTCGAAATCCACGGTTACTCTGATTCAAAAGCAGAGGAATATGCGAACGAGAACGGCCACATTTTTGTGCCTATCGGATAATCGATTTGCTGATGCTTACAACTGAAAAAACGGATCAGTAAATATCATAAAATAAAAAGGGGAGATTTGTGAATCTCCTCTTTTTGTCTTGTTGACACCGTATTTGTTTTGTGGTATAATTATTGTATCAACTACCCAAAAGGAGCACACCGATGCCAGGTAAGATACTTGTAGCCATGAGCGGCGGAGTTGACAGCTCCGTTGCGGCTTATCTAATAAAAGAAAAAGGCGTTGACGCCGTTGGCGTGACGCTGAAGCTCTTTTCAAATGAGGATATTTCGCTTGACAGTGATAAGACCTGCTGCTCGCTGTCCGATGTTGAGGATGCAAAAAGCGTCGCGGCAAGGCTCGGTATGGAGCATTTCACTTTCAATTTCAGCGACAACTTCAAAGAAAAGGTCATCGACCGCTTTGTGTCAACCTACGAAGCCGGCGGTACGCCGAACCCCTGCATTGACTGCAACCGCTTTATAAAATGGCGCCAGCTTCTCACTCGCGCAGATTTAATGGAGTGTACCCACATCGCAACGGGACACTACGCAAGAGTGGAGCGTGACACGGCAACGGGACGTATGCTGCTGAAGCGTTCCGCCGATAGGAGCAAGGACCAGACCTACGTTCTTTGGGCGCTCACGCAGGAACAACTCGCAAGGACAATATTGCCGCTTGGCTCGCTCTCGAAGGATGAAGTGCGCGAGATAGCCATGAGTCAGGGCTTTATAAATGCAGACAAGCCCGACAGCCAGGACATCTGCTTCGTGCCCGACGGTGACTACGCCGCGTTTATCGAGCGGTATACGGGCAAAAATTACGCAACCGGCGATTTTATAGACGCGGCAGGGAACACGGTCGGCAAACACAAAGGCATTATCCGCTACACGATAGGACAGCGCAAGGGGCTCGGCGTGTCGTTTGGCAGACCGATATTCGTTAGCAAAATAGATCCCCTCACCAATACGGTAACGCTTGCCGACGAGGACATGCTCTTTTCAAAGGAGCTGTATGCCACTGATATCAATCTCATTGCCGCAGAGCGAATCGACACGCCTATCCGCGTTACCGCGAAGGTTCGCTACGGCGCAAGGGAAGCACTCGCAACCGCCGTGCAGACGGGTGAGGATGAGCTTCATGTGATCTTTGACGAGCCGCAGCGTGCCATGACACGCGGTCAGTCGGTGGTGCTGTATGACGGCGACACTGTGGTCGGCGGCGGAATTATAAAATAAACCCGTTTACAAACTTATCAAGCTCGGATGGCGGGATGGCGCAGCACGCTATGGCGTTGAAGATCTTTTCCGCCGTTTCAAAATCACAGCGCTCGGGCGTTGCCGTTGCTTCATCGTCGTTTATGCGTACTGTGAAGCTGTAGGACATTCGGTGATCGAAAAAAATCGGTGCCAAAAGTACCGCACACTCAAAAAGCGTGCGGTTGTCGAGTTGTTTTTTTACGTAAAGGACGGATGATGCTATAATTTTTTCGTTCATTGCAGATACCTCACTTTTATAAGTATCCGCACACCGGTATGTGGTACAGATAAATGATACCACAAAAATCGCCCAAAAGCAACAAAAACCGTGGGCGTTTTTCGACATTGGATAAAAGAGAAAAAATCCCAAAATATCGCGCATATCTATTGCAAAATGGCGTGGGATTTGTTATAATGGTTAGAGAACTCGGTGCTTTGTCCCGTTTTTGATTTAAATCTTCGATGAATTACGGGGCTGGGGCTCCCCTGTGTAAGGGGAGCTGGCGGTCGAAGACCGCCTGAGGGGTTGTTTCATCTTTACCGTATGCACCAATCCCTCCGTCACGACATGCGCCGTGACACCTCCCTTTACACAAGGGAGGCTTTTAAAGCACAAATTCATAATTTTACAAAATATTATCGAAAGAGAAGGAATAAAACAATGGGTGCACAACTTACAAACAATGACAAGCGCACAAGCTATGTTGCAGAGCTGTCAGCAAAGAATATCGGAGAGCGCGTATGCCTTATGGGCTGGGTACAGCGTCAGCGTGACCTTGGTGGTCTTATCTTTATTGATCTTCGTGACCGTTCGGGCATTGTACAGCTCGCTTTTGACGATAACACGGATAAGGCTGTGTTCGACACAGCGTTCACACTTCGCTCGGAGTACTCTATCTGCGCCAAGGGCGTTGTAAGAGCGCGCGGAGAGGGTGCTGTAAATAAGAATATCCCCACGGGTGAAATTGAGATCGCGGTTGACGAATTAAAGGTGTTCTCCGCATCCGCAACTCCTCCCTTTGAAATTGTGGAAAACAGCGACGTTAAGCCGGAGCTTCGCTTAAAGCACCGTTATCTTGACCTTCGCCGTCCCGACCTTGCAAACAATATTATCGCACGCTCGAAGATTGCAAAGATCGTTCGCGATTACTACATGGAAAACGGCTTTTTGGAAATCGAAACCCCCTGCCTTATAAAGCCTACTCCCGAGGGAGCACGTGACTATCTCGTTCCCAGCCGCGTACATCCCGGCAAGTTCTACGCTCTGCCGCAGTCCCCTCAGCTTTACAAGCAGATACTCATGCTTTCCGGCTTTGACCGTTACATCCAGATCGCACGCTGCTTCCGCGACGAGGACCTCAGAGCTGACCGTCAGCCCGAGTTCACACAGATCGACCTTGAGATGTCCTATGTAACCGAGGACGACGTTATGAACATCAACGAGAAGTTCATTGTACGTCTTTGGAAGGAGTTCCTCGGCGTTGACCTGCCCACTCCGTTCCTTCGCATGACTTACGCAGAGGCTATGGAGAGATTCGGTTCCGACAAGCCCGATATGCGCTTTGGATACGAGCTTCGTGACATTTCCGATGTTCTCGCAAACTGCGGCTTCAAGGTGTTCGCTGATACTATTGCAAACGGTGGCTCGGTACGTGCTATCGTTATTAACGGCGAGGCAGCTAAGTTCTCGCGCAAGGAGATCGACTCGCTTACAAACTTCGTTAAGTCCTACAAGGCAAAGGGCCTTGCTTGGTATAAGAACGTAAACGGCGAGGTTTCCTCCTCCTATGCGAAGTTCCTCACCGACGAGGAGAACGCAGCAGTTCTTAACAAGCTCGGTGCTGGCGAAAATGATATCGTATTCATCGTTGCCGATAAGAACAGCGTTGTATTCGACTCTCTCGGCGCACTGCGCTGTGAGATTGCAAAGCGTCTTGGCATACTTAAAACTGATGACTACAAGTTCCTTTGGGTAACCGAGTTCCCGCAGTTCGAGTATGATGAGGAGGACGGCAGATACTACGCAAAGCACCATCCTTTCACCATGCCTATGGAAGAGGACCTTGCGAAGTACGCAGACACCGATCCCGCAAAAATCCGTGCAAAGGCTTACGATATCGTGCTCAACGGCTATGAGCTTGGCGGCGGCTCGGTTCGTATCCATGATGCTGAGATTCAGTCGAAAATGTTCGACCTGCTCGGCCTTACCAAGGAAGAAGCGAACGAGAAGTTCGGATTCTTGCTTGAAGCGTTCAAG
>JAZTXD010000106.1:0-3207 GCA_045636265.1 Candidatus Flemingiibacterium sp. | reverse complement strand
TGCGAAATTTAAAGTATATGCAGACTGTAAAATATATATTGACTCGATTTCAACAGATTCTGCGCTAATTGCAACACATGAAGCTATACTAAAGGAAAGACGGTAGAGCTAGTATATTAGTGACAAAAGGGTCAGCAACTGTAAATTTCGACAGAAGTTTTCGGGCATTGTCTAAGCGTGAGGATTCCAGGCCCTGCGCACCAGCGCAGGGAAGAGATGGCAAGGAGGATGAGGGGTGCGGCATTGGGGCGAAAGTTTCCGCGGCAGTTTTGACGTCCCATGCCCCAACTCAAACACCCAAACACTCAAAGACTCAAACACCCAAAGACTCAAACACCCAAATTTTGGTATACTACGCGGCAGTGAGACCGAGCAACGCCATGCGCATAAGCCCCATAGCACCGTTCGCCGTTTCCGCCGCGCTGTCGCGTGCGTGTGGCAGGCGGCGGCGCGCGCCTGTATGTTGCACACGGCGATTCGGCTACTCGAACGACACGGCGGGACGCCGCACGGCGATCTCCCGCTCCGGCGAGGCGTTCGGCGACCTCTCCGGCGCCACCGACGCCTACGGCTACAACCTGAGGAGCGAAGTCGTCTCCGCCCGGCGCACCAAGGACGGCGCACCAGTCCGCGGCTTCGACGAGGATTTTTCCTACGACCCCATTGGCAACCGCATAGCCACCACCAACTACGACGAGACCGGCGCGGCGGTTGTCTCCGAGTACACCGCGAACAGCCTGAACCAGTATACGTCCCGCACCGTTCCCGGCGTCGCGGCGGTTCGTGGCTTCGCGGATGTTGACGCGACCGTAACCGTCAACGAGAGCCCGACCTGGCGATTGGGAGAGTACTTCTTCGGCAGCGACGAGTTCGACAACTCGCAGTCCTCCGTGGATGCCGCGCTCGTCACCGCTGCCGCGATTGCGTCGCCCACCAACGGTCCGGACGAAGTCGCCTCGGTGACAAGCCGTGTCCACATCGCCAAGACCCCGCAGCTCTTCGAGTACGACCTCGACGGCAACCAGACGCTAGTCACCACCAAGACCGGCACCTGGCGCGTCACCTACAACGGCGAGAACAGGCCGGTTCTCTGGGAGCGCGTCGCGGTCGATTCAAACGCCCAGACACGCGTCTCGATGAATTTCGATCATCAGGGACGTCGTCGCCTGTATCTGGAAGTAGCGGGCGACGGCAGCACTAACCGCCTCGACCATTTCACATACGACAACTACCTCTGCGTTGCCCGCAACCGCTGGCAGCCGGGCGGCATCTCCGCCACCGATCGTTTCGTATGGGATCCGACGGAACCTGTCGCGACACGCCCGCTTATCTTCTATCAGCCCAACGCCCCGCCGATGCTTTATGCCATTGATAGCAACAAAAACGTCTCCGAACTTGTTTCCTCCGCCGACGGCTCAATTTCCGCCCACTACGAATACGCCCCATTCGGCGAAGTGATTATATCCTCCGGTGATCTTGCACTGACCAACCCTTTCCGCTTCTCTTCAGAGTACGCCGACGACACCATTGCTTTGGTGTACTACAACTATCGCCACTATGAGACAGGAACAGGGCGGTGGTTAAGCATGGATTGTCTTGAAGAAACAGAATACTGTCAGAACAATTTTGCATATTGCGGGAATAATATACAAATTCGGTTTGATTTTTTAGGCAATTTAGGCGTAACGATCTCTAAGAATTCTTGTAAAATGCAAAGATTCAAGATAATTTCGGAGTATGTTAGTTGTCCATATTCAAATTGTGATGGGTGTCGAGAACCTTGCAGATGGGAGAGGTTGTATGAAACGGAGGAGGTTTTGCCACTTGTTTTAATAACCGAGATATATACTGGGGGGTTAACTTCATATGAAATTGTTCATGGTATTGCGGGCGAAATTCTGAAATATGGTGTTGATAAAGCAGAGGGCTATTTTGTGGAAAAACTACTGGAACTATATCTCAAGGAACGAGTATCAATTCCATTGTTATCGGAAATTTCAGCCATATTAGATTCAAAGTACAAGTATTATCTCCCCGGTGCTGCAACCAAATATGAAATTGATGGTAAAGTTTTCACGGGGTATTCTCGCGATATACTTAGAACATGGCAATATCCTGATCATCAATTAAAAGTTCCTTCATGTAAAATCATGAATAAAGTTTATTCATACTACCAATCGATTGGCAGTCCCTTTTGGGCAGAAATTTCACCATGGAGGCAAAAATGAAACGTTATACTGTATTCATAATTTTGTTTATTGTGTTGAATATAGTGTGTTGCGCGTTCTCGTGGGCGAAACCGATATCGCAACTTCGTGGGTGCATACAACTGTGCGTTCCCAACCAGTTGAAGTCGGTCTTTATGGGGTTGGAGTCAGATAAATGTTACGTGTTTTCTGCTCAAAATGTGGTCGGAAAGCGCTTTGACGTACACTGCCGCTATATGACAGCCAAGGATGTAGATTTCCGTGATAATGGTGCATTGACAAATTATGCTGGTTTGTGTATTATTACCAACGTATCGTATATGTCTGCGACATGGAAGGAATGTTATAATGGAGGCTTGATCCTCAATGTGGCAGAAGAGATAAATGAGTTGTATCAGCCAGAACATTTCAATGTGTATTTTCTAAAATTCAATGGTGCTGACATCAATGTGGAGTCATTTGCTCATTTAATGAACAAGAATATGGTGCTTCCGGGTTCTGTAGTTGAATCGGTGTTAGTGAGCAGTGATTTAGAGCGGCCAGAATTAGTAGAAATTCTTGTGGGCACAAAAAGCATTGTAGCGAATTCCGATTTGCCGAAATGGACTGTAACAATGATTGATTTTAATCTTAAGACTCTTGCGATCATTTCAAAAAAGAAATCCTTTGCGTATTTTGCGCGGAGATTTGCAGGCATTAACATGGGGTTTATACCATTATAGGGGACATAATGGGACAAATGGGACAGAATGGAGACAAAAGGGTCAGCAACTGTAAATTTCGACAGAAGTTTTCGGGCATTGTCTAAGCGTGAGGATTCCATGCCCTGCGCGTCGGCGCAGGGAAGAGATGGCAAGGAGGATGAGGGGTGCGGCATTGGGGCGAAAGTTTCCGCGGCAGTTTTGACGTCCCATGCCCCAACTCAAACACCCAAACACTCAAAGACTCAAACACCCAAATTTTGGTATACTACGCGGCAGTGAGACCGAGCAACGCCATG
>JAZTXD010000105.1:0-1169 GCA_045636265.1 Candidatus Flemingiibacterium sp. | reverse complement strand
GAAAGTGCCTTTATTCCCACTCGGCGCGATATGAAGCTTTCGTTTCCGCCTACGTGTTATTCGTCGAACGATCCGATCACGCTTCTTTACGAGTCAAACTACAAGCTGATTCAGTTTTGGACGCTTGCCATCTTGGAGAACGATGACATTATGGACGCATTCCTTGAAGGAATGATGCAGGCAGGCGTGGACGGTAGCAATATCGATGATTTTCTCAATACAGAGTGCGCTGTATTGGCTCACCTTCAGCAGATGCCTATGATTGCGAGCATTCAGCGGAAGATGCCCGACTACGATGATTTCAACCGTTTCAAACCGAACAATTTCAGATATCTTGATGCGCAGAAAAAGATAGAACATACGATAAACGGCGAGCTCGTAACTAAAGTATCTCTTGAAACTGGTGGTCCTGCCGACGAGGGCGGTAACCCTACGCCCCTTGAAATCGAGGCTCCCGATATGATTGCAGAGATCACCACCGAGGTATGTATTCAGCAAAGTATGAAAGCACTTTCCGAAAAGGAGCAAAACATCTTGCGCCTCCGTCTGCAAGGCAAGAATATGACAGAGATTGCTTCGATGCTTGGCTATCACGATGCAAGTGGTGTCAAGAAAGCCATAAAGCGCATCGGGCAGAAGCTCATTGATGCCGGAGTAGTAGATCCCGAGCAGTTGAATGGGCGCAAGATATCCTAATTGTGTCTCCGGCGGTGACACAATTTCAAAAATAATTTCACACATTTGTCATTCCACCGAATTTATATTATACTATCAGCGAAAGGAGATGAAGTGATATGGCAAACAAACGAGTTAATGACGATGGCTCTATGAAAGCGGTGATTTATGCCCGATATTCAAGCGAAAATCAGCGCGAAGAATCCATCGATGGGCAGATACGAGAGTGTTATTCTTTTGCGAGAAAGAACAATATAAGCGTTGTTGCAGAATATATAGACCGCGCATTTTCGGCAAAGACCGACCGCCGTCCCGATTTTCAACGTATGATCAAGGACAGTGCCAAGAAAAACTTCAATCTTGTGCTGGTATGGAAGCTTGACCGCTTTGCGCGCAACCGTTACGATTCAGCGAACTACAAGGCAACGCTCAAGCGCAACGGGGTTAAAGTCATGTCGGTGACCGAATCCATTTCGGAAGGCTCGGAAGGTATT
>JAZTXD010000104.1:0-1106 GCA_045636265.1 Candidatus Flemingiibacterium sp. | reverse complement strand
TGCCTGATTTGCGGCGCACCGCTTAAATATCTTGAAACCGATGAGGTGATGGAGTGCGCCGTCTGCCATAAGAAAGAAAACAGCAAGACCGTTTGCGAAAACGGTCACTACATATGTAGTGGGTGCCATACGCAGGGCATGGACAGCATCATCGGCGTGTGCCTTGGCGAACACTCGAAGAATCCGATAGAGATCATTCAAAAGATGATGGCTCTGCCGTTTTGCCATATGCACGGTCCCGAGCATCATGTTATGGTCGGCTCGGCACTTCTTACCGCATACAAAAACGCAGGCGGTGATATTGATCTGCCGAAAGCCTTGTCCGAAATGCAAGCAAGAGGAAAGAAAGTTCCCGGCGGTGCGTGTGGATTCTGGGGAGCATGCGGTGCCGGTATCAGCGCTGGAATGTTCGTATCTATCGTTACCGGCTCGACTCCGCTTACAAATGAAACATGGGGGCTTTCCAACAAGATGACATCTTCCGCACTCGGTGCTATCGGTGAGATCGGCGGTCCGCGCTGCTGTAAGCGCGATTCTTACACATCCATCATCAAAGCGGTGGAGTTTGCGAAGGCGCATCTCGGTGTGGAAATGGAGCTTGGCGAAATCAAATGTACTCATTCGACGCAGAATAATCAGTGTATCGGTGCGAGGTGTCCGTTCAAATGAAAAAGAAAATAGCATTTATTTGCGTACATAATTCCTGCCGCAGTCAGATCGCAGAAGCCCTCGGTAAGCATCTGCGCGGGGATGAGTTCGATTTTTACTCGGCAGGCACAGAAACCAAACCGCAGATCAATCAGGATGCGGTCAGGCTGATGAAAGAGCTTTACGGTATTGATATGGAGCAAACGCAGTACAGCAAAACCGCGGACAAGATACCGCCACCCGACGTCGCTATTTCTATGGGATGCGATGTGGGATGCCCGTTCATCGGCAGAGCTTTCGATGATGATTGGGGACTTGCCGATCCAACGGGAAAGGACGATGCGGCTTTTATCGCGGTGATCAAGCAGATTGAGGCGAATATACGCAAGCTGTAGAGGTGTCTTATAAATAAGAATTTATGAGGGTGTAGTTTATGGTTGAAATACCGTTCCTATTCT
>JAZTXD010000103.1:0-22958 GCA_045636265.1 Candidatus Flemingiibacterium sp. | reverse complement strand
ACAGTATTATTATCTTTTTGAGAGTATATCCGCCTCATATTTCTTGACATCCGCAAGCCAGGAATCGCGTACAGCGACACCCTCACACTCGCAGTAATAGTCCCAAACCGCAGCGAATGGATAGGATTTAAGCTCCTCAAGAAGTGCAAGACGGGAGGTGTAATCTCCGTCAAGCTCAAGAGCTTTAAGCTTATCGGACGGCTCAAGAAGCGCATAGAGAAGCGCCTTCTGCATGTTGCGAGTTCCGATAACCCATGCCGCGATGCGGTTGATCGACGCGTCAAAGAAGTCGAGTCCGATGTGAACGCGCTTTTCAAAATTGCCGCGAATTATCTCGGATGCAATGGCCTTCAGCTCATCATCGAAAACAACCACATGGTCGGAGTCCCAGCGCACCGGTCTGGATACATGAAGAAGCACATCGTCAAGGAACAAGAGTGCCGACGATATTTTATCCGAAACCATCTCGGTGGGATGAAAATGTCCGGTGTCAAGCGTGAGCAAGAGATTGTTCTTCACAGCATATCCCATGCACATCTCAAGAGATGCTATGGTACACGACTCCGCACCGATTCCGAACACCTTCGATTCAACAGCGTTAAGGTTATACTCGCGATTCTGTCCTGCAAAGATTCTGTTATAAGAATCAATCAGGCGCTCGCGGTATGCGTATCTGTCAACGGGAGTATCCTTGAATCCGTCAGGAATCCAGTGGTTGGTGACGGTCTTGTCGCCCATCTCGCGGCCGATATACTCGGCAACAAGACGTGCGTTTATGCAGTGCTCTATCCAATATTCACGCACCGCATTATCCGCGCTTGAAAGAGTAAATCCGCTCGCGCTCATGGGATGCGAGAAGCAGGTAGAGTTGAAGTCAATACCGACACCCTGCTCTTTTGCCCAGTCAATCCAGGACGCAAAGTGCTTTGGCTCGATCTTGTTTCTCTCAACTTTCTCACCAAGCGTGTCAAGGTAAATAGCATGAAGATTGATACGCTTCTTGCCGGGAATCATCGAAGCCGCCTTCTCAAAATCCGCGCGAAGCTCGTCGATATTTCTCGCTCTGCCGGGATAATTTCCGGTAGTCTGAATTCCGCCGCTGAGTGCGGTGTCCGATGACTCAAAGCCGAGCACGTCATCGCCCTGCCAGCAATGCATAGAGATCGGGATGGTGCGAAGTCTTGCTATTGCCGCATCGGTGTCAACGCCAAGAGAGGCGTATATTTCCTTGGCAAGAGCATAATTTTTCTGTGTGTTCATAGTTTCCTCCCAAAATATTATTTCTCAATAAGCTTCTTGAAGCGCTCGTAGCCCTCATCCCACATTTCTGTGTCCTTCGGCTCGTAGTATTCAATATCAAACGAATTGCGGATAACCTCACGTGCTTCTGCCACATTCTTGATCTCGCCTGCGGCAATCGCCTGAGTTGCGATGTTACCGATAGCGGTAGCCTCAACGGGACCTGCGTGTACGGGACGTCCGCATGCGTCTGCCGCGAACTGGCAAAGGATAGCTTCCTTTGTACCGCCGCCAACGATGTTGATAGCAGGAGTCTTGTGGCCCTTCATCTCATCGATGCAGTCAACGGTATAGCGGTAACGGAGTGCGAGCGACTCGAAGATGCAGCGCATGATCTCGCCTGTATTCTCGGGAACATGCTGACCGGTGGTCTTGCAATATTCCACAATTCTTCTGGGAAGGTTACCGGGAGTTGCGAAGAGAGGATCATCGGGATCGATGAAGCACTGAAGCGGCTTTGAAGCGAGAGCCATGTCTGTGAGCTGATCGTGAGTATAATTCTTACCCTCACGCTCCCACTGACGCTTGGATTCCTGCTTGAGCCAGAGTCCGGTTATGTTCTTGGAGAAGCGGATAGTCTTTTCAACGCCGCCCTCGTTTGTGAAGTTATACTTGAACGATGCATCGGAGATGATCGGCTCCTTAACCTCGGAGCCCATGATAGACCATGTACCGGAGCTGATGAAGATAAAGTCATCGCTTGTTGCGGGAACTGCGAGAACCGCGGAACCGGTATCATGAGCCGCAACGTTTACAACGTTTGCCTTGATATCGCCAACCTCCTCGAGCACCTGGGGAAGAAGCGGACCTACAATAGAGCCGGGATGTGCGATAGGCGCGAAAATATTTGTGGGGATGCCGAACTTCTCAAGCATATCATAGGCGAAGTCGCGCTTTCTTGCATCGAGAATTGCACCGGTGGATGCAATGGTATACTCGGTGCGCATTACACCTGTGAGGAAATAGTTAAGAAGGTCAGGTGTAAAGAGCAGCTTGTCTGCGTTGTTTATGTACACCGGCTCGTCGCGCATGGATGCGAGTATCTGATATACGGTGTTGAAGTTCATGAACTGAAGTCCAGTGGTGTTGTAAAGCTCGGAGCGCGGAACGAACTTGTCCGCATACTCGATGATACCCTCGGTTCTGGTGTCGCGGTAGTGTACGGGATTTGCCATAAGACGGCCGGTCTTGTCGATAAGACCGAAGTCAACGCCCCATGTGTCGATACCGATAGAGCTTATATCCTTATCATCGGAAAGTGCACACTTGCGAATGGAATTCTTGATTTCGTGGAAAATGCGGAGCATATCCCATGTGAATGTTCCGGCTACTGTAACCGGCTCATTGGGGAATCTGTGATTTTCCTCAAGCGAGAGCTTGTTTCCGTCGAAAGTGCCGACAATGCCGCGTCCGCTTGACGCGCCAAGGTCGATAGCAAGCATTTTAAGTTTAGCCATTGTTGTTACCCCTTTCAAATTGCAAAATATTTGAAAATATATATTTTATATATATTTTATAAATACATTATAGCACACTTTTTTCAAAAAAGGAAGCCTTTTTTAAAAAATATTTCGCTTCGGTGGGAAGATTACTCATAGCACACCTTACATTGGCGCTTCTTTCCCGCAAGCATCGCATCCTCTACAGTGCCCGAACGGATATTTTTAGAGCGCGACAAACTCGAGCACTTGTCAGTTCTGTGCCACACCTCTCCGTTTTTCACCCAATATACAGTACCGTCATCTACATGCGCTTGGGTATCATTCGGTTCGCTTGCAGCGGCAGTTTCAGTATAGTCTGTACTATCCGATGCTTGTGTCACCTTTGACTCATCGGGTTCATCGGACTCACTCTCGTCATAGAATGTGCTGTAGAAGTTGTCTATCATCTCCTCGGCAGGATCATATGCCTCGGTACCGTTCTTGATATAGAAAACGGGGATGTCCTCTTCATCGTATCCGCAAGAAACCAATGTAAACAGAAATAGGATCAAAAGCGCTGCAGACAGTAACTTGCGCATATCACTTCACCTCAACGATCGTAACGCCGAGATCTCCCTCGCCGTACTTTCCGTATCGGTATGACACCACGCGCGGATCGGTTTTAAGATATTGCCAGAGCGCATTTTTAAGTGCACCGGTTCCCTTGCCGTGGATAAGACGGAGAATGTGTATTCCGGCGATATGAGCCTCGTCGAAATATTTGTCAACCATAAACCATGCGTCCTCGCCGTTGAGTCCGCGAAGGTCTATCTCATCCTTGAAGTCGCGCGACACAACAACGCGGTATTTCTCCGCAGCGATCTGCTTTTTCTGCGAATCGGTGAAGGTAACCTTTGCCTCGTCAAGAAGCATGAGGTTTGACACTTTGGTGCGCGTCTTGATAATGCCAGCCTGAACGGTAACATTTCCGTCCTTATCCGGCACATCGACGACAACGCCCTTCTTGCCGATGTTTATTATCATAACGTCGTCGCCCTTTTTAAGCGGACGCGGCAAAACGTAATCCTCGGCAACCTTTTCCCGTACCGGATTTATCTTCTCGTCACTCTCGCGAAGGTGCTTTCTTATGTTGCGGCGCGACTCCTCGAGTGCCGATGAAAGATTTGCACTTTCGCGCTCTTTTTTCACCTTTTCGAGCTGCTCCATAACATAGTTTGAAGTAACCTTTGCGCTCTCAACAATGGATACAGCCTGCACTCTCGCGCTCTCAAGCTCACGCTCGGCACGTGCCAGATCGTCAGCGATCTTCTTTTCGCTCACAGCCTTATATTCTTCGAGCTCACGGCGAAGGCGCTCCGCCTCAGCCTTGTTTTTGTCCATTTCAAGACGGCTCGCTTCAAGCTTTTCGATAACATCCTCGAAATGCTTGTTTTCCTCGCTCACAAGCTCCATTGCACGATTTACAATAGCGTCGGAAAGTCCAAGCTTTGAGGATATCGCGAAAGCGTTGGATTTTCCGGGTGCGCCGATTATGAGTCGGTACGTCGGTTTGAGCGTATTAACGTCAAACTCACACGAAGCGTTAACGAATCCCGGAGTTTCAAGCGCAAACGCTTTAAGCTCCGCATAATGCGTAGTCGCCGCGCAAAGTGCGCCCGACTCGCGCACCTTTTCAAGCACCGCGATGGCAAGCGCCGCTCCCTCAACGGGGTCTGTACCGGCGCCAAGCTCGTCTATGAGAACGAGCGAGCGAGGGCCAACCTTTTCGGTTATGCTAACGATGTTCACCATGTGCGAGGAGAACGTGGACAGCGACTGCTCTATCGACTGCTCGTCACCGATATCCGCGAAAATCTCATCGAAAACGCAAAGCTCGGATGTGTCCGATGCCGGGATGTGAAGTCCCGACTGCGCCATGAGCGAAAGCAGTCCGATAGTCTTCATCGTAACCGTTTTACCGCCCGTATTCGGACCGGTTATAACGAGCGTTGACATGTCGCCACCGAGCGTCACAGTTATCGGCACAACTTTATTCTTATCAAGCAGAGGATGACGCGCACGGATAAGGTTCACACACCTGTCACCTGTGATACGCACCGGAGTTCCGTCAAGTCTGAACGAAAGCTCGCTTTTTGCAAATATGAACGCAAGCTCGGTTATGTTCTTATAGTTAAGCTCAAGCGCCGTTTCTATAGCTCCAACTGCCCCGGAAAGCTCTGTGAGTATGCGCTCGATCTCGTTTGCTTCTTTAACCTGAAGCACACGAAGCTCGTTGTTTGCTTCAACGACGGACATCGGCTCAATAAACAGCGTTGCACCGGATGCAGACGTGTCGTGCACAAGACCGCGCACGTCATTTTTATGCTCCACCTTAACGGGGATAACATAACGTCCGTTACGCATCGTTATGATATTTTCCTGCAGGAACTTCGAATATGATCCGTTTATAAAGCTCTGGAGCGTATCCTTGATTTTGTTGTTTCCCTGACGCATCTTGCGGCGGATATCCGACAGCGCTGGACTTGCTTCATCGGCTATCATATCCTCTGAAACGATGGCTGTATAAATCCGTTCTTCAAGCTTTTTGTCCGTGATAAGTCGCTCAAACATCTCGTCAAGCGACGTTGTGCCGCGGCGATCAGTTCGGCTGTATTCAAGAAGCGCGCGCGATGTGCGAAGCACGTTTCCGATGTCAAGCAGCTCACGCTGGGAAAGTACAGCGCCCTTTGCCGCACGGTCAGCCGCATCGCGTATATCCTTTATGAGTCCAAAGGACGGCATGCCTTTTACAGCCTGCATATCCTTGGCTTCTGTAGTCTCGCGCTGTCTGCGAAGTATTCTGTCCGGATCGTTCTCCGGCGTGAGCGCAAGCGCGCGCTCACGTGCCCCCTCGGTGGGAGCGCACTCTGACAGAAGCGCGAGTATTTTATCGTATTCGAGCGTTCTCATCGCTCTTTTATAGCTACTCAATCAAAACATTCCTTTCGGGAAAATATTACCACACAAGCATATCAAGCACCGCGAAATGGTGATCAACGTGGTTTTCGAGATACCTCTCACACGCAGAGGCAAACTCCGGCAAAATCTCCGGTGCAAGCGTGAACGAAAACAGCCGCGGCATGTCGGCATACAGTGCATGCTGAATCGCCAGCACCGATGCCGGCGCAAGCGGTATTATTATCTGCGCGGTACGCATGTCGTCCACCTGACGGTCGTTCTCCATATGAAGCTCTTTGTGGAGAAGTCCCGAGCAGCTCTTGCAGCGCATACTGCCTTCCATGACATTGAGGTACATGTATTCCTCCTCAACGCCGCATCCGCACTCCTCGCAATGCACCACATTCGGAGCAAATCCCAGAATCAACGCAAGGCGCATTTCATAAACGCCTTTTATAAGGCGTATATCTCTGTCTTTATAGTGCGTCAGCGCCCACAGCGTGTTGAGTGCGAGACGAAGCATTTCCGCTTCCGGCTGCTCCTCACTCGAGGTATATTCAACCGTGTTAAGCACATACGTCCCGACGGTCATTCTGTCGAAATCATCGCACAGGTGAAAATAATTTTCGATAAGCGAGGAATCGTTGAGCGTATATTTACCGTTTTTCTCATAGAGCACAAATTCGCTGTAGCAAAAAAGCTGTGTTGATGCCGTGTGAGGTCCGCGAAGTCTGAGTGCGCCGCGAACAAGCACGGAGATTCTCCCCTGCTCCGCTGTAAGCACATTTATATATTTCGCGTTGTCGCTTATGGGAGTTTCGCGGAGAACCAGGCCCTTTAGCGTTATAAGCATATCAGTCGTTATTGAATCCGAAGGTATTGAGAAGGCTTGCGTTATCGCGCCAGTTCTCCTTAACCTTCACCCAAAGGTCAAGATGCACCTTTATGCCAAAGAATGCTTCCATATCCTCACGCGCCCATGTACCGACCTTTTTAAGAGCCGCGCCGCCCTTGCCGATGATGATGCCCTTATGCGAATCCTTCTCACAGAATATCTCCGCACGGATCTTGATTATCGACGAGCTTTCCTCGAACGCCTCGATTACAACCGCTGTTCCGTGGGGAATCTCATCGTTGAGTGTGCGAAGAAGCTTTTCGCGGATTATCTCTGCCGCGAGAAGTCGCTCCGGCTGATCGGTAAGCATGTCCTCGGGGAAGAACCAGCCGCTCTCGTGAAGCAGTCCAGACACCTCGTCTATAACGATAGAAACGCCCTCGTTCTTCACAGCCGCCATGGGAATAACCGCCTCAAAATCGTAGAGCGCGCTGTATGCCATAATGCACTCGGCAACCTTGGTGGCGTTGACCGTGTCGGTTTTGTTTATTGCGAGGATTACGGGAGTTTCCTGCTTTTTAAAGCGTGCGAGTATGCCCTCCTCCACATCGGAAACGGATTTAGCCGCGTCAACCACAAGTATAGCCGCGTCAACCTCACCGATTGCGGAGGTGATGGTTTTTACCATGTAGTCGCCAAGCTTGTTTTTAGGCTTTAACATTCCCGGTGTGTCAAGAAATACGAACTGATCCTCGCCGAGCGTGAGTATACCCGTGATACGGTTTCTCGTTGTCTGCGGCTTATTTGACACGATGGATACTTTCTCACCGAGAAGCGCGTTAAGAAGCGTTGATTTGCCGACGTTCGGGCGTCCTACTATTGCAATAAAGCCTGTTCTTGTCATAATGCTTGTCCTCTGTTAAGATTATTTGTTAGTTAAGTATATTGTACCACAAATACCGGGTTTTGTCTATACCGATTTTATCTTCCGATGCCCATGCACTCAAGCACTGCGGACTGCTTGTCGCACATTACGCGCTCGTCCTCTTCGCTTGTTACATGGTCATATCCGAGCAGATGAAGCACGGAGTGAACGGTGAGGAATGCCACCTCACGGGTGTAGCTGTGACCGAGTTCCTTCGCCTGCTCACGTGCACGCTCAAGCGATATTACGATATCTCCGAGGAGTATAGCCTCGGTTGCCATGTTGATATCGCACTCGCCGTCCTCGCTCATCATCGGGAAGGATAATACATCTGTGGGCGCATCAATCTCGCGGTGCTCTTTATTGATCTCCTGTATGCCATCGTTATCGGTGAAGGTAACGGAAATCTCCGCACTGCACTGAAAATCCTCATAAGCGAGCGCGGAATATATAGCCGCCTTTACAAGGCAGCGAAGCTCGCCGCTTACATTTTCTTTGTCCTGCTCGTTTGTAAAATGGATATAGTGTTTCATTGTTCGTTTTCCTTTCTCACTTTATACGTCTGTTTTGTACCACCGTCACGCTGACGGCTCTTATCATAGTTTTCATAGGCTAAAATTATCTTCTGCACAAGCCTGTGGCGCACAACGTCGCGCTCGCTGAAGCGGTGGACTGCGATATCGTCAATCCCCTCAAGAATCTTAACCGCCTCGGCAAGTCCGCTCTTCTTGCCGAACGGCAAGTCCGTCTGCGTGAGGTCACCGGTCACGACGGCCTTTGAATTAAATCCAAGACGTGTTAAAAACATCTTCATCTGCTCGGGCGTGGTATTCTGCGCCTCGTCGAGTATGATGAACGAATCGTCAAGTGTACGTCCGCGCATGTACGCAAGCGGCGCAATTTCGATAGTGCCGCGCTCAACATACCGCTGATACGCTTCGCTTCCGAGCATTTCGTAAAGCGCATCGTAAAGCGGACGCAGATACGGGTCAATTTTATTCTGCAGGTCACCCGGCAAGAATCCGAGCTTTTCTCCTGCCTCAACCGCGGGGCGCGTTAAAATGATACGCTCGACCTGCTTTGATTTAAGCGCAGTTACCGCCATAGCCACCGCGAGGAAGGTCTTGCCCGTACCGGCAGGACCTATTCCCATGATAACGGTGTTTTTCTTTATCGCTTCCACATATTTTTTCTGACCTACGGTCTTTGCCTTAATGGGCTTTCCTCTTGTAGTCAGACAAATCGCATCGTCGTCAAGCTCGTGAAGCTCACCCGTTCTTCCGTCGGACACCATGTCAACAACGTAATCGACATTCTGCGCGGTAAGCGTACTGTTAAGCTTCGCCATACGTTTTAAATATCCGATTGCATTTACAGCACGCTCCACCGCCTCTGCGTCAGAGCCGCTTACGCTCACAGCATCACCCGCGCTGTTTTGGGATGCACTCGACTTTATCACAACGCCAAACGCCCTCTCAAGCTTTTCGAGATTGGTATCAAGCTCACCGAACAGCACGGCAGTCTGCTCCGCACTGTCAGTAAGTATTATTTTTTCCGGCATTTTAGTTTTCTCCTGTATCGTTTTCCAAATATATACGAGCCTCACGGGCTATATTTTTCACAACCGTGAGCTCACACTCTATAACATAAGCCCCGTCAACCACACCCGAGCTTACCGCCCTTGAAACAAGCTCGCCGTCGGCGGCAACAGCACCGCACTCCTCATTGAAGCGCTTGAACGCTTCAACCCTCGCCTCATCCTCACTGCGCACAAACGGAACGTTCGAATATTCGCGGTACACAGTTTCGTGAAGCGTTATCGGAACGGTGACAACATCAAAAAAGCAAAGTGGGGCTTCTCTTTCTATTTTATCACAATTCTCCGGTAAATTCGAGGTGTTTTTGAAAAGTTTTATAGAAATTCCGAAAAAGTTTAAAGATTTTTCGGAAAATTCCCGTCCGGTCGGCTCGCGGACTGTATCTTCAAAGGGAACTTCTATCTTTATCTCTCGCTTCACCCTCGCCATAACAGTTCCGCGCGCGTGCAGCAAGCGAAGCCCGTGCTTCATCTGCACAATGCCCGAAGCCAAAAGCTCGCCCTCTCTCACCATCTCTTCCTCGCGCGCTATCTTCTGTCCGCGGAGTATTTCGATGTACTCGATTATTCCGTCCTCGCTTGCCACAAGGTTATACGGCGTATCCTCGTCAATAACCGTAGCCGGCGGCTTGGTTTCCCTCACCTCAACGGACGCATGCGTTCCGCGAAGATTCACCGAAATCCATGAGAAGCGCTCATCCTCAAGCAAAAACATATTGTGAAGCGTGTCGAAATCTATCGACGGAATGTATGTCCCAACAGCGCACCCGAGTTCGTCAAGTCGCGCTATTATCTCCCGGTCGGGAACTTCATCGTTACCGATAACCTCAAATGACCATATAAACTGCTCCGACAGAAAGATGAGTAAAAAGAATATAACGGCGCCAATCGGTATTCCAATACGCTTTTTATATTTGCGAAAAATCCGCCATATGCCGTGCTCACGTACAGTTTCGACTGTTAAACCCGCCGAGTTAAGAACTGTTTCTATCATGCGACACTGCGAGAGTCCTGCGGCAAAGCAGAGCCCCTCCTCGCTCATTCGGATATACTTTATATCGGCGCCCGAAGTGCCGAGAATATCCGCCGCCGTGTCTGTCCCCTCGCGTACGATATATTCTCTCCACCCAAGAAAAAAGTGAACAAATTCAGTTATCATCGCTCTGCCCGCCGTCCTCGCCGTACATTATAGAGCTCACAAATCCGCGCACGGACACCCGGCCGCCGGCAAAGCTGCGAAGCTCCAGCTCTTCGCCGCAAACAGTCAGCATCCCGTCGCAAAGACGCAGGACTGCTTTTGAGCCAGTGTATGTAAGAAGTCCCTCGCATCCGCTGACAGTAATCTCGCGATTGCCTGCCGCTTCAACGAACGAAACCTTTCCAAACGTCCCCACCGGCATGTCAAGCTTCTCAGAGATACGCCCGGCAAGCGGACTTTTTTTATTTTTTATCATATTATCTCTCCGTCATCGCATAATCGTTAATACAAGCATCTGCTCCTTTAGATTATATGAATTTCGGGAGATGATTATTATTCTGAAATCAAAAAAACGTGAATGTACTCCACACAGCATAGAGTGGGCATTTTTTTATATACTGCTTATTTTTTTACTTTTCTATTTTCTGAAATCGCCCGGACTTGCCGCCGCATCTGTGCGCACTTCGCTAAACGTCTGCGCCATGGGACTCGTCCCATCGCTGTTCCCGTTTATCGTGCTTGTTTCAATGATAAACGCATCGGGGCTCTCGGACTCTGTATCAAACATAATCGGCACGCCGATAGCGCGCATCTTTAAAATAGGCAAAAATACCGCATCGGCGGTATTTTTAGGGGCGCTCGGCGGCTTCCCGATAGGCGCTGTGTGCGCGCGCTCGCTGTATGAGCGCGGCGAAATATCAAAAAGCGATGCCGCAAGACTTATAGCGTTCACAAACAACGCAAGCCCTGCATTCTGCATCGGAGCCGTTGGCATATCACTTTTCGGTGATGTAAAATTCGGTGTAAAGCTTTATTTCTGTCAGCTCACAGCCGCTGTTATAACCGGCATAATCGGCAAAGGTAAATCAGAGGTGCAGACAAAATCCCGTCCCACCCCTCAAAACAAAAGCTTATCGGACATAGCGTGCGCCGCAATTTCCGAGAGCGGCATCACCATGCTGAAAATATGCTCCTTTGCGGTATTTTTCGCGGTGGTCGGTGACTGCATGTGCTATGTAATATCCCACTTTTTCGGGGATACTGTCGCCGCAGTGTGTGTGTCGTTTATTGAGCTCACGCTTGCCGCCGGGAAATGTGCCGCGCTTGACACGGACATGTCACACATACTCTGCGCTTTTGCCGTCGGTTTCTCCGGACTGTCCGTACATATGCAAACGGCATCCGTGCTATCGTCAAGCGGCATATCTATGAAACGATACTACATCTCAAAATTTTTACAGGGCATATTGTCCGCCCTTTTTATGGCGGTTATTTACTCTGTTTGACCCATGCGATACATTCTCGCTTTTCCGCCTGCGACTATTACCTGCCCCTCGAGTGTAACTCCGGCTGTGGCGAGCGCGGCGGCGAGATGCTTTCGCGAATATATATCCGTCTGCGACTCGGCAGGCTCGGCAGAACCTGGATGAGAGTGAGCAATAATCACGCGCTTGGCGCCGCTTTTAACGGCAAAGCGCATAAGCGCGCCGGCACTTATATCAACACTCATATCACTTCCGCATGACAATCTCTCAAGTGCACGCATGTCACCGTCATCATCAATCGCCGCCGCCCACAGTTCTTCTCTCATGGTATAGCGGAGAATTGTAAGGAACTGTTCCTCATATTCACCGCTTACCCTCGCAGTGGAAACACTGTCAGAACGAAGCGCGGCGAGTCTTCCCATTAGCATAAGCATGACCGCACTGTGCCGTGTCATCCCCTCAACATCCATAAGCTCCGAATAACTTGCTGTATAACAGTGGTTTGCATCTCCAAAGCGTTCTTCAAGCGCATCAGCCACACTGACAAGCTTATTTTTAACATTCGTAAAGGACAAAAGCAGACAAAGAAGCTCTCTGTCAGTAAAGTCAGCAGAGCCATTTTTATTAAAGCGCTCACGCAGACTCGCGGCATATTCTTTATTCATTGCATCACTGTCCGCCATATGCCCTCCCATACACTTATTCTACCGCAACACGGTGATTTTCAGGGGAGAAAAATCTCCCATATTGGTTCGTGCCGGCAGGGGAATACACTTCCCCGGCACGGCACGGTTTACTACTTATTTTTGAGTTTATCCTTCTCGTACTGCATCATGTACAGCTCATAATAGCGGCCTCTTGCCTCAAGAAGCTGATTGTGATTTCCCTGCTCGATTATTTCACCGTGCGAGAGAACAATGATATTGTCAGCATGCTGTACGGTGGAAAGTCGGTGTGCAACTATGAGCATCGTACCGATGTTCATCATCTTCTCAAGCGAATCCTGAATGAGAATCTCCGTTTCGGTGTCAATGTTCGCCGTTGCCTCATCGAGTATCATGACCGCAGGCTTGTGGATTATGGTTCTCGCAAACGAGAGAAGCTGGCGCTGTCCCGCGGAGAAGTTGTTGCCGCGCTCGCGCACCTCATCGTCAAGTCCGAGTGCGAGCTTTGCGATAAACTTATCCGCATTCACATATCGGCACGCATCCATAACCTCATCGTCAGATACTCCCTCAAGGCGAAGCAGGATATTACTGCGAACAGTTCCCGAGAAGAGGAACACATCCTGGAGCATCTGACCGAAGTGGCGTCTGAGGGAAGATATTTTTATCTTCTTTATGTCAACTCCGTCAATGAGTATCTGACCCTTCTGAATATCGTAGTTGCGGCAGATAAGCGACAGGATCGTGGTCTTTCCCGAACCGGTCGAACCGACAAACGCCACGGTTTGTTTAGCGTCTACCTTAAACGATACTCCGCGAAGCACCCACTCGCCCGGAACATAGGCAAACCAAACGTCACGGAATTCGATATTGCCCTCGATATTGTCAAGCTCTACAGCGTCCGGCTCGTCAACCACATCCGGCTGTATGTCGAAAATAGTGAATATCTTCTCCGCCGAAGCGAAAGCCGACTGGAGCCAGTTAAACTGCTCCGCAAGGCTCTGAATCGGGTTAAAGAACTTGGAAATGTACATATAGAACGAAACGAGTACGCCGCTGTCAATGCGCTGACCGAGGAATACAACGTCCTTTATATATCCGCGTCCGCCGAGATACAAAAGGCAGAGGACCGAGGAAATATAGAGCATATAAACAAGCGGACGGAAGATACCGAACACAAAAATCTGTGAGCGCTTGGCTTTGCCGAGTGATTCGTTTTTGGCATCAAATTCAGATTTCTTGCGCTCCTCGCGGTTGAATATCTGAATTATCTTCATACCCGAAAGGTGCTCGGACAGGAAAGTGTTTATATCCGTGGTGCCGTCCTTTACCTTGCGGTATGCCTTACGTGTGAATTTACGGAATATAACCGTAAAGAGCACGATAAACGGAACAAAGCAAAGCACCATCAGCGTGAGCTGGTAGTTGAGCACCAGCATCGCCGCGAGTACACCGACTATAACAAAGCAGTTCTTGACAAGGTTCACTAAAATATTGGTGAACATCATGGATATTGCGTTTGTGTCATTTGTAACACGGGTGACAAGCTTGCCCACGGGATGCTCTGTAAGCTGTGCGTGGGACAGGCTCTCGATATGCACAAAGAGATCCTCGCGAATTTTGGATATTATCTTCTGACCCGTTTTCTGAAGTACGATCGCCTGAATGTATGTGCACATGAGCGACACCAAAAGTATCGCGCCGTACACCGCCACCATTGTAAGGAGCCTTGGCATCTCAAAGTCGTCTTTTATCATCTCCTCGATTCGTCCTACAAGGAGCGGAGAGATAATATCGTATGCAATGGAAAAGAGCATAACGAAAAGCACAAGTAAGAAGCTATTTGCGTGCGGCTTTGCATATACAAGAAGGCGCTTCATTATCTCGGAATCCTTCATATTGCGGTCAAAGCCGATTGCTTCCTTCTTATCTTTGATTGAGATGTACGCAATAATGAATATAACAGACAGCACGCCGACTATTGCGCCGACTATAAGGAGCGGATAAAATTCTCTCATTTGTCCTCTCCTCCCTTCTGCTCGTCAAGACGCTGAAGCTCAACCATGTCATGGTATGCCTCGCAGCGCGCGTAAAGCTCATCGTGTGTACCGACATCCACAATACGTCCTTCGTCTATGAATACGATCTTATCCATATCCTTGACTGTGGAAATGCGGTGAGCTATTAAAATTGTGGTCTTGCCGCGGCGAAGTGTACGCAGATTGTCAAGGATAACCTTTTCGGTCTTAACGTCCACGGCAGACACGGAGTCGTCAAGAATGAGCATAGCCGCGTTTTTCATAAGTGCGCGCGCTATTGATATTCTCTGCTTCTGACCGCCCGACACCGTAACTCCGCGCTCGCCGAGTACGGTCTCGTACCCCTCGGAGAACTCGGAAATATTACCGTGCACGTCAGCCATTTTTGCCGCCGTTTCAACCTCGCTGTGCTCACTGCTGTCAGAGGCAAAAGCGATGTTGTTTTCAATCGTATCACTGAAGAGGAAATTATCCTGCGGCACGTACGCGGCGTATTTTCTCACGGTATGTATCGGGAGCGAATTTATGTCGTGTCCGTCAAGTAAAAGCGTTCCGTCCGGCACGTTGTATGTGCGAAGGATAAGGTCCACAAGCGTGGTCTTACCGGAACCGGTCTTGCCGATAATACCGACATTTTCGCCGGCATTTATTTTGAGCGACACATCCGAGAGTGCATCGTAGTCCGCACCGGGATAACGGAATGTGAGATTTCTAAACTCAATATCGCCCAAAAGTGCGTCAACGTCCTTCACATCCTCGCGGTCGGTAACATCGGCAGCAGCGTCGAGAAGCTCGCTGATACGTCCGAGCGACGCCTTGCCGCGCGAGCGCATCTCAATAAGCTGTGACACCGCCATAACCGGCCACACGATAGCGGTGAAGTAGCCGATAAACTCAACAAGCTCACCTGCGGTGAACACGTCCTTGTAAACGAGATATCCACCGTATCCGAGGATAACGCAGATAACCGATTCAACAAAGAGAGTCACGCTGATGTTGAGAATGGTGGATGCCTTTGTGTATTCAACGTTCGCCTCTTCGTTCTTTTTATTGAGGTGACGGAAAGCGAGAAGCTCAACAAATTCCTTAACAAACGCCTTGATAACGGCGATACCGGAAAAGCTCTCCTGGGAGAAATCCGACAGCGCAGAGAACGCCGCCTGGCGTGTTTCCCACTTTTTCATCATATACTTGCCGACAACCGTACCTACAATCAGCAGAAGTGACATCGGAATAAGCGAAAACAGAGTAAGAAGAAGGTCCATTCTCGCCATTTTGTAGATAGCGAGAACCCCCAGGAAGAGGGCATCGCAGAACATAAGCACGCCCGAACCGAAGCAGTCCTGCACAGTTTCAAGGTCGTTTGTGAAAAGCGACATCATATTTCCGACCTTGTTGACCTGATAGTACTGCTGGGAGAGTCCCTTGCAGCGGTCAAACATGCGTCCTCTGAGGTCGGTTTCCACTCTTATACCCGAGCCGAAGAAGCATATACGCCACAAAAAGCGTCCAATTATCATGGCAAGTATAATTCCGAGCAGGGGAAGGCAAATTCTGTCAAGCAGAAAATCCATGTCAAAAGCCGTAATAACGCCGTCGACTTCCACAACGCCGTCATTTATACCGTTGACGACCATTTTGTAAAGTTCGGGGACTATAAGCTGGAAATAGTCCACGAGAACAAGCGCGAGTATACCCACAATAAGTGTCGGTGAATATTTCAGATAATAGCGATTTATGTGTTTTCCGAAAAGCACGTCTGTTATCTCCTTGATTTCATAGCATGTCTTTTTATTATATCATATTTTGAAGAAAAAAGCAAGATAAATTATTAAAAATCAAGCCTGCCCTACACTTCGAGGAAGAAGTATTCACGCACAGTTTCGGGCGACTCTTTCATGCCCCCCTCTATCCACCAGCGCACTGTTTCAACGAAGGTTGAGCAAATGTGATGCTCCCACAGACTATCGGGAATCTTCTCTGCCTTTCTGCCCTCAAAAAGATAGAGTCGCTCGGAAACAAGCTCCCCGAGATTATCCTTGAAATACCGCAAAAACAGCTCGTTGTTTTGACCGGACAAGAGCTTTAGTATGTTGTTATCGTTCCGCTTGAGATGTGTGAGCAGATGAAGGAACACACAGTCCGGAGCATCGCAGTCAAAAATATGCTTGTGGTGATTTTCACCACTTCCGGCGCCGTCAAAAATATGGCAAAACAGCTCCGCGCAAAGCTCACGCAAAAGAAAATCCTTGGTTTCAAAATGCGAATAAAACGTAGCTCTGCCAATGTCCGCCCTCTCTATTATCTCACCGACCGTTATCTGCGAGAAATCCTTTTCCGACAGTAATGAAACAAAAGCCGAAAATATGGCCTCGCGTGTTTTCCTTTGACGTCTGTCCATGTAAATCTCCCATACAATTTTATAGATTTGTTCGGTATCATACAGCGCCGATAATTTGTATGTTGATTTTCCGCGGCGTATATCCTATAATTATACCGAACAGCATGTTCTGTATCATATATATTGTACTGTAAAATTAAGTAAAAGTCAAGCGGAGGACTCTATGAAAACCGAAAAAAACATACTGGCTGCATTTCTTTTAAATCTCGCATTTTCAATTTTTGAATTTGTCGGCGGTATCATAACCGGCAGTATCGCCATTACCTCGGACGCACTTCACGATGTGGGAGATGCCATGAGCATCGGCATAGCGTATTTTCTTGAAAAGAAGAGTAAAAAACAGCCGGATAATATCTATACCTACGGATATTCGCGCTACTCTGTCATCGGCGGCGCGATAACGACACTTATCCTACTCATCGGCTCGGTTGCCGTAATATGCACCTCGGTGGGCAGAATATTACAGCCACGTCAGGTCGACAGCGATGGAATGATGATCTTCGCAGCCATCGGTATTGCCGTAAACCTCTCGGCAGCTCTCTTTACACGCCACGGTGCTTCTCTTAATCAAAAGGCGGTAAATCTTCACATGCTTGAGGACGTGCTCGGCTGGGCGGTTGTACTTGTAGGTGCCATAGTTATACGGTTCACAGAGTTTTCGCTGATCGATCCTATAATGTCCGTCGGCGTGGCGCTGTTCATACTTGTGGGCGTGGTGAAGAATTTAAAACATGTGCTTGATATTTTTCTTGAAAAAATCCCCCACGGCATTGATATCGACGAAATAAAGGAACATCTTTTAAGTCTTAACGGAGTTCTCGACGTTCATCATATCCACATTTGGAGCATGGATGCCGGAAATAATTATGCCACGATGCATGTTGTGGCAAACGGGGACGCACACCAAATCAAGCATCTTATACGTCACGAGCTTTCAGAGCACGGAGTTAACCATGTAACGCTTGAGTTTGAGTCCGAGGGGGAGCACTGCCACTCACAGCACTGCGAAGTACAGTTTACGGCAGAGCACGATTGCCATCACCACCATCATCACTGAAAATCGCGATTTTCGGGTGCAAAATGACTGGATTCTATTGATTATTCTCCCGGAACGTGATACAATAAAATAAAAAGACGAAAAGGAGAATCACCATGCTTAAAATAGGTCAGAAAGCCCCAAGCTTTACTCTTAACGATAAAAACGGAGCTCCCGTAAGCCTTTCCGATTTTCTCGGCAAAACCGTTGTACTTTATTTTTACCCGAAGGATAACACCTCCGGCTGTTCAAAGCAGGCTGCGGCATTTGCCGAGCTTAACGCCGAATTTGAATCCCTCGGTGCTGTTATAATAGGCGTCAGCCGCGACTCGGCGGCATCACACACAAAGTTTGCCGAGAAGTATTCGCTTCCGTTTATTCTGCTGTCCGATCCCGAGAAAACCGTGCACGAAGCGTATGGCGTATGGCAGGAAAAGAAGATGTGCGGCAAGGTTTCAATGGGAACCGTACGCACAACATTTATCATAAATCCCGAGGGAATTATCGAAAACATAATGGAAAAGGTTAAGGCAGACACAAATCCCGCCGACACACTTTGCTATCTCTCGGCAAAAAAATAACAAATTTCGCCAAATGTCTTGAAAATCAGAGCTTTGTGGTATATAATTATATTACTTAGTTTTATTTGCAAAGCAAGAAAGGATCATTAATAATGAAAAAAGCAGTTATGTACGGAGCAGGCAACATCGGACGCGGATTTATCGCACAGCTTTTCTCCAAATCCGGCTATGAGGTTGCGCTTGTTGACGTTAACAAGGCAGTTATCGAAAAGTTGAATGCGGAAAAGTGCTATCCCGTTAAGGTTGTATCCGCCGAGGGTATGCACGAGGATATCGTAACAAACGTATACGGCGTTGACGGCATGAACATCGACGCTGTAGCTGACGCGATTGCAGATGCTGACGTTATGGCAACCGCAGTCGGAGTTAACATTCTTCCGAGAATCGCCGGCAACATCGCAGAGGGCGTACGCCGCCGCTTTGCCAAGACCGATGCACCGCTTAACATAATCATCTGTGAAAACCTTATTGACGCGGACAAGTATCTCGCTTCCCTCATCAAGGAAAAGCTCACAGCAGACGAAGTAAAGCTTTTCGAGGAGCGAATCGGTCTTGTTGAAGCGTCAATCGGACGTATGGTTCCGATCATGTCCGAGGAGATGCAGGAAGGAAATATTCTCAAGGTTTGGGTTGAGCCGTACTGCGAGCTCCCAGTTGACAAGAACGGCTTCAAAGGCGAGATTCCGTATGTTGTGAACATGGTTCCCTTCGCACCGTTTGAGTATTTCATTCAGAAGAAGCTCTTCTTACATAACATGGGACATGCAACCACCGCTTACTACGGCATTATGGAAGGCAAGGCAGAAATCGCCGATGCAATGACAGTCCCCCACATAGCCGAAAAGGCTCGCGCGGCTATGCTCGAATCCGTTGCGGCACTCTCCAAGGAGCACGGTGTCCCCTATGTGGACGTACTCGCGGCGGCAGAGGACCTGCTCAAGAGATTTGCGGACCCGCATCTGCATGACACAGTAACTCGCGTTGGACGCGACGTTCTGCGCAAGCTTGCCAAGGGCGACCGCCTCATCGGCGCGGCGCTTCTCTGCGAAAAGCACGGACTCCCGAACGACAACATTCTCGCGGCGGCAGCGGCGGCAACGCTCTTCCCTGCAGACACAGACGAATTTGCGGCAAAGCTTCACGCATTGATTGAAGCAAACGGAATCGAAGCGGCACTCGCCGAGGTTTCCGGACTTGACGCTGACTGTGCGATTATCAAGAAGATTGTCGAAAAGAGAGCGGCGCTTATATAAGAAAGCAAATATTAGCATAATACCAACCGGCTGTCTTTTGACAGCCGGCTTTTACTATACGCCATAAACCAACGGTTGATAAAAACTTTTCCGCCACTGATTGACAATGACCTGAAAATATGGTATACTGTTGATGTAATCGAATTACAAATTTACGAATTTATTAAGGAGGCGATTCTTATGATGAACACTTATATTTATCGGATGCCATACGTATCGCCTGCGGTATTTTAAGCGCAAGGTTTATATGATTTAGTACACATCCGATCACGGGTGTGTTTTTTGTTTGTATCGATTTATGCACCCGTAGGGGGTGCTTTTTGTTTTTCGTGGGAAGTGCCGCTAAATATAAGTCACAACGGAAAATTCATGAAAGCGAAAGGGAAATTTTTATGATGACTGAAATCAGAACACTTTTGAAAAATGAAAGAGGGGATGCCCATGAAGAGATTAGCACATTTTTTGCGTAATATGGATAACGATACGTCAACCTACAAAGAAATGTACGAAGGGGCACTAACAGTACATGATCCCGATATGCCGGATGCTCCACCGTATGGAGATAATGAACCTATATATTACAATAACGAGATAGGATATGAAATTACGCATACACATAAATTGGCTCAGGATAAACCCACAATAACGATCAAAATACCACTTTCAAAACTTCAATTAAATGATTTTGATTGGATAACAGCAGCTTTTTGTTACAATCGTTTCAGAACTAACATAGATCACTTGAACGAAGATTTATATAATCGTTCCCGGCCCGATAATGAAAACGGAAAATATATTTTATCCCAATACACAAGCGCAGTAATCCCCAATAATTACTCTTTTTTCGCAAAGTGCCTTCCCAAATGGTATGAAAACGCATCCGGGAGGCACGTTTGGTTGCTCAAAGGCTCCTCTGCACCCAAAATGGAAATAATGTTGCATTTCAGAATCCAAGTCCAGCTTCCCAAACGAAAGCTTCGTAAAACCATACAAATGCTCTGCCGTGATCTTCCCGATGCGGTGGATCAGTTTATCGCCGAATTTGACATTGTGCGCTTTAACAAAGCCCTGGAGCTTGCCGAGAAGCAGGCATCTATCCGCGCTTGGCTGAAGAACAGCGACTACTGCGCTTTTGTGGCTAACGGCAGTATTCTCCCTCGCTCCAAAGGCACGGAACTGCCTATGGAAAATGCTATTCCGTTTAAGTCTACTCCTAATGATGAGATCGAAATCTGCGGTGTATGCGGAATGGGTATCAAAAAAGGCGTTACCGTTATCACGGGCGGCGGCTATTCGGGAAAATCCACCTTGCTTGATGCCATTTCCGCCGGAATATATGATCATGTTCTCGGTGACGGGCGAGAGCTGTGTATTACAGACAACAGCGCGGTAAGCATTTCGGCGGAAGACGGGCGATGCGTGAAGCATGTTAATATTTCGCCTTTTATCAAGTGGCTGCCGAGCGGTAACACAAGCGATTTTTCCACCGACCACGCCTCCGGCTCTACCTCGCAGGCGGCAAATATTATGGAAGCCGTTGACTTTGGCGCCAAGTTGCTCCTCATTGACGAGGACCGAAGCGCCACCAACTTTATGATACGTGATAGTATGATGAAACAGCTTATTGAGAAAGAGCCGATCACGCCTTTTACTGACCGTGTGAACGAGCTTTACAAAGAGCAAGGTGTTTGTACCATTCTTGTCATCGGCGGAAGCGGCGAATACCTCTCCGTTGCCAACAAAATTTACATGATGGAAGATTATCTGATTCACGATGTGACCGAAAAATCAAAAGGCATTTGCGCCCACCACGGTGTCACAACAGCGTTGCCCGCATCTGCAAATTGGGGACAGCGCAGAAGCCTATATTCTGAGCGTTTTTCTTCTTACCCTGAGGGAAGCGGAAGCGAAAAGTTGGAGGTGTCTGACATGGGATTCATCCTCATTGGCGACGAGTGGATCGATGTTCGCGGTCTGCACGATATTGTATCAAAACGCCAGCTCGATGCCCTCGGTTTTATGCTTCGGTATCTTATGGTGTCAAACAATGAGCACAAAATCGACATCAGGCAAAAGATTGATGCGCTGTATGGTAAAATAGAAACAGAGGGTGTGGACATTCTGTATTCTTCTTTCTTCACAACGACAGAGCGTTTTCTCGATCTGCCGCGTAAGCAAGAACTTTTGGCACTGGTGAGCCGCATGAGAAAGATCAATATGGTAAAGGACAGTGATACAAAATGACGGTACCGTTTTATCATATCACGATATCCGATAGAATAAAGGCATACCGAAAAGAAAACAAGCTGTCACAAAGTCAATTTGGCAAGCTAATAGGCGTTTCGGCGCAGGCGGTGTGCAAATGGGAAACGAATATTTGCTGTCCTGATATTATCTTTCTGCCGCATCTCGCGCGGATCTTGGGATGCAAAACGGACGATTTTTTTGAAATGAACACCTGATCCCAACCGTATACAAAAGGCACTTGCGTTAAAATTCTGCCGCAAGTGCCCTTTTTGTAAATTTTATTCAAGCTCAAACGCGCCGGTGTAAAGCTGGTAGTATGTGCCCTTTTCGGCGATAAGCTTTTCGTGATTTCCGCGCTCGATAATACGTCCGTGGTCGAGGACCATGATAACATCGGAATCCATAACCGTGGACAGTCTGTGTGCTATTACAAACACCGTTCTGCCTTCCATGAGCTTATCCATGCCGCGCTGTACTATCGCCTCTGTACGGGTGTCGATCGACGATGTCGCCTCGTCAAGTATCATAACGGGCGGATCGGCAACAGCCGCACGCGCTATCGCAATGAGCTGACGCTGTCCCTGCGACAGGTTCGAGCCGTTGTTGGTAAGCTCTGTACCGTATCCGTCGGGAAGACGTGTGATAAAATCGTCCGCACCCGCGAGCTTTGCCGCCTCGATGCACTCCGCGTCCGTGGCATCAAGTCTTCCGTAGCGGATATTGTCCATAACAGTACCCGTGAAAAGATTTGTTTCCTGCAGAACTATGCCAAGCGAGCGGCGAAGGTCGGATTTCTTTATCTTGTTAATGTTTATTCCGTCATAGCGGATCTTACCGTCGGCGATGTCGTAGAAGCGGTTGATAAGGTTGGTAATCGTCGTCTTTCCGGCACCGGTCGCGCCAACAAACGCAACCTTCTGTCCCGGCTCGGCGTACACCGATACGTCGCGAAGAACCGTCTTCCCCTCTTCATAAGCGAAGTCAACCTCGGTCAGACGAACGTCGCCACGAAGCTCGGTATATGTGAGCGTTCCGTCGCTGTGGGGATGCTTCCACGCCCATTTGCCGGTACGCTCTGCACATTCGGTGATGTTGCCGCGCTCGTCGATTTTTGCGTTAACGAGGGTTACATATCCCTCATCCGCTTCAGGTTCTGCGTCCATAAGCTCAAAGATACGCTTTGCGCCTGCGAGCGCCATAACGATGCTGTTAAACTGCTGTGTTACGGTGTTGATGTT
>JAZTXD010000102.1:0-72619 GCA_045636265.1 Candidatus Flemingiibacterium sp. | reverse complement strand
AGGCTACCGGCTACGGCGCAGTTTACTACACCCAGAACATGCTCGCTTCCTTCGGCGAGGACATCAAGGGCAAGACCTTTGCAGTTTCCGGCTTTGGCAACGTTGCATGGGGTACCGTACAGAAGATCACCGAGCTTGGCGGTAAGGTTGTTACCATCTCCGGTCCCGACGGTTACATATACGACAAGGACGGCGTAAACACTCCCGAGAAGATTAACTTCATGCTTGAAATGCGTGCTTCCAACCGCAACAAGGTTCAGGACTACGCAGACAAGTTCGGCGTTCCCTTCTTCGCGGGCGTTAAGCCTTGGGGCGAAAAGGTTGACGTTGTTATGCCTTGCGCAACCCAGAACGAGGTTAGAATTGAGGACGCACAGAAGATCGTTGCAAACGGCGTTAAGTACTACGTTGAGGTTTCCAACATGCCTACCACAAACGAGGCTGTTGCATATCTCAAGGCAAACGGCGTAGTTGTTGCTCCGTCCAAGGCAGTTAATGCCGGCGGCGTTGCAGTTTCCGGTCTTGAAATGAGCCAGAACTCCATGCGTTACAGCTGGTCTGCTGAAGAAGTTGACGCAAAGCTCAAGACTATCATGAAGAACATCTACGAAAGCTCTGTTAAGGCAGCTAAGGAATACGGCATGGAAGGCGACCTCGTTGCAGGCGCTAACATCGCAGGCTTCCTCAAGGTTGCTGAGGCTATGAAGGCTCAGGGTATTGCATACTAATAGCTGAATATTAGAAATCCCCCGAGAAAAGGCATTGTGTTCCTAATGTCAGTTTTTTGAATTAAATAGAACACGTTACCTACCGACAGGAAAAGGACAGAGAGTTCTATGCTTTCTGTCCTTTTGGTTTGCTCTACGGCGATCCATAAATAGCCTTCTCCTGTGGGAGAAGGGGGACCGCGACAGCGGTGGATGAGGAGTTATATTACGTTTAGGACACCTCCTCCGTCAAAGTTGGCGAAGCCAATCTTTTTCACCTGTCCCCCACTGGGGAAGGCTTTTTGTTTGCCCACAAGTGCGTACTTACTCACTACTTATGTGGTGGTGCAATTCAATATATATAATTAGCCTCCGACAAGGATTTCCCTTGTCGGAGGCTACTATCATTTATTGACCATATTGATTAGTTTTTGATAGCGTTCGTTTGATTTTAAGGATTCAAAGCGTACATCTGTCAGCTTGATTACTAAATTTTGATGTCTATCAATCCTATTGTGGTACAATCCATGAGGGATTGAGTTGAGAAGCGGAGATTTTGTTTGTGTATTACTATCAATCATTGCATAATCGTTTAAATCGTAATTCACCATTTTTTCAAGATATGATAGTGCTTTATCAGAATCGCCGTCTTTTAGATAAATCTCTGCAAGAAGTGCGTAGAGATCACCGTATTCACGATGATGAATGGGCGGTAAAACTTCATTATCTTTAAAAATACACTGTATCAATTCAAGAGAGGTTTCTAACGTGCCTGCGGCATCTTTATATTTTTCTTGTAACATATAACTTTTTGCAAGTCTTACGTTTGTGTTCAACATTCCTTCAAGATAATGCAAAAAGCCATATTGACAGCATTGGGATTCACGCTTGTAATCTTTTTTCCAATGTGCATAATAAGCGTACATAACATGAATATTAAAATCTGCACGGTACGGAAATTGTTCGGCGTGAAAATTTGCTTTTTCAAAATTACCGTAGGCAGAATGCAGACTAACCATAATCATGTGCGCCCGCATTATATCAGAGATGTTTTTGGAATATGATATTACGAGATCAGCATACCGAATACATTCTTTATAGATGCATTCTGCATGTTCAGCATCATATAGTTCTTCATTTTCAGGATAAGAAAGTGCAATTCCGGCTTCCAAACAATGCATAAGCAGTATGGTGTTGTTTGGATATAGCTTCAATCCTTCTTTTACAGCAAGATATTTTTGATAAAGACTTTCAGCAGTAAGCGGACGCGAAAGACGTGCTTGCGCATTATTGACGATTTTCCAAACTTCTTCAGTATCATTTGCACCAAACGTTCCGAACAAAACATCAGTGCTCACGCCAAACACGTGTGCTATCGGAACAACCTGCGAAATGTCCGGCATTCCGGTATCGTTTTCCCATTTTGAAACAGCTTGAAAAGTAACGCCAAGCTGCTCGGCAAGTTCTTCTTGTGTAAGATTTCTTTCTTTACGTAATCTGCGTATGATCTGCCCCATTGTTTCTTTCATAATCAATCCTCCATTTCAGGTCGTTGGTTACACTTATATTATCTCATATCGTTTACACAAAAAGAAGCGACTTAAAAATGAGTTTTATTCAACTTTGCGTTGAGTTTATTATAGCACAAACAGTGACAAAAAGCAAGAATACGGCATACACCTTTCGAGATATACCGTATTCTTGTAAAACTGTCCTTTATCGCCCGAGAAAATCGGAGGATTTTTTGTTATTTTATCAAACACCCTTCGGAAGTGCGGTGCTGATGTCGCCCATGAACGATGCCTCGTCATAGAGTTGCACGAAGGTTTGGTGCTTTTCGGTGTCGTAGTCAACGATGGAAACGGACGCATTCTTCACCCAGCCAATCTGCTGCGCCTTTTCAATCGGCGCACAGCACCACTCGCATGTGAGAAGCCGCATCGGCGTTGCATGAGTTGCAACAAGCACGGTCTTGCCGTCATTTTCTGCGGCGATACGCCATACAGTCTTGCTGATGCGCTCGAAAAGCTCGCGGATGCTCTCGCCGTTTTGGGGATGAGCGTTCGGGAAATCGTTGAGCCAAACTGTGTACTCCGGATCGTTTTCTCTCAGATACGGATTTGGTACTCCCTCCCAATCGCCGGCAAAAAGCTCACGCAGTCCCTTATCCGAGATGATCTCAACATTGTGCGGCGCGGATATGATCTTCGCGGTTTCATGCGCTCTGCAAAGATCGCTCGTATATGTAACGTCAATGTGCATATCTTTAAGATATTCCGCCGTTTTTGCCGCCTGTGCTCTTCCCTTGTCGGTAAGCTCACCGTCGGTGTGACCGTAGAAAACCTGATGAAGGTTTCCCATGCTCTCGCCATGGCGGATGAATATCATTCTTGTCATTATGTATCGCCTCCAGACTTATTATATGTATTATTTTACCACACAAAAAAATGCTTGTCAAGGAGCGATAGCGACAAAACAAAGCGTTTTGCCGCCGTCAGTTTGTGCATATCTATAACGCCCAGACTAAATGGAATTTGCGAAGTCCTTGGGTGATTTGCCGACGAGCTTTTTGAACACACGACAGAAGTAGTGAATCGAGCTGAATCCAAGCTCCGTTGATATATCCGTTATTGACATTCCGCCCTCGGATAACAGCTTCTTCGCGCGCTCCACACGAAGCATGTTGATGTAGTTAAATATCGTGCTTCCGTATGCCTTGCGAAATTCGTCGCAGAGTGTAGTTTTGTTCGTGCCGAACAGAAGACAGAGCTGTTCAAGCGTAATCTTCTGATTATAGTGCTCGCACACATATCTGTGCACGCCCTTGATTCCGCCGATATCGGGGACAAGCTTCGATGCACGTGTGTCGCTTTTCATCTTGCCTCTTACAAGCAAAATCAGAAACATTTCAAGCTTTAATTTAAGTATCTGATCTGCGCCGAACGGTATCGCTTCGCGCTTATGCATTCGCTTTACGTATGGCATATTATATGGCGGCGCATAAACGCTCATGCCCTCTTTTAAGAGGTCTGCAAGCATCTTTTTCTGACTCGTCCGGAGCGTCGTGGGGCTGCCGGCAAACTGACGCAGTGCATCGTTTTGGCACTCGAAACCGATAATAATTACGTTCGGCGCATCATTATCCGAGCAGGTGAGCGAGTGAACCTCGTTCGGGCGGTGAATAAGCAGCTGACCGTCGGCAAGCTCGCCTGAATAATTCTCGGACTCCACGCTTATCGCACCCTTATCGACGTATATCAGCTCGGAAAAATTGTGGTGGTCCTCGCGAGTCTGATACTGCGGCGTAAACTCAAAATAGTGAAGGTTCGCGATACGCGTAACCGAGAGAACCTCGTCAAATTCATTGAGAAAAAACTCCATATTGCCCCCCCTTACAACTCGATACCTAAATCCCACACAAGGCGCGACTGTATATACTTGTCGCGTATATCGCGTGTCGCACAGTATGCAAGCGACAGCGTGGACTCATCAATGCCGATATCGCGCATGGTCATCGGCGCACCGATTTTCGCGAACAGTCGCTCAAGTTCGGAAAGTGCGGGGAGTTCTGCATCCATAACGGCGCAGATATTGTCCCAGTTTTTGATTATCGTGTCAAGGCGTGCTTCATGTTTAGTGGGATCATACTTCTTCTCTGTACCCTCAAGCCGTATCATCGACTCCGCGCCCTTGCCGATAAATCCACGAAGCGTGTCGCTCCATGACGCGTAGTCAAACCTTGCCGCATGCTCGAGCGCCTTTTCTCTGTTTGGTGTATACTGTCTTAACTTTTCGTAATTCTTTATGCCGATAAATGTTCCCACGGCACACTGAAGTCCGTGAAGCTCGCACGCCGTACCAAACTCAAGCGCGCGCATGTCCCATATATGCGAGAGCGAGTGCTCAACTCCCGATGCCACCTGCGACGTTCCGGCATAACTCATTGCAACGCCGCCGAGCAGCATCGCTCTGAACACAGCCTCAACTGCAACCGCATCCCTTGACACAAGTCCCTCGGCATTGTCGACGCACTGCGCGAGTACCGTGCGTATCATCTGCGCGATATCCTCGCAGTAAACGTCCCCGACGACGATGTTTGCGATACGCCAATCGCAAAGCGCGGTATATTTTGCGATAATGTCGCCGAAACCGGCGTACAGCATCTTCATCGGCGCATTTTTTAAAATATCTGTGTCGCCGATTATGATATCCGCATTTTTTGTTGGGATTGACACCTTTACGCCGCCGCGTTCCATTGACGATGATGCGGAAGCGTAACCGTCCATAGACGGCGCTGTGGCAACTATGATATACGGGAGATTTGCCGCATTCGCAACTATCTTCGCGCAGTCGTTGATAACTCCTGAACCTACGGCAACGATAATATCGCATGAGCAGTCAAAGTTCAGCATCACCGAGCCGACGGTATGCTCGTGCGGCTTGGGGAAGGTATCATTTATCACGCAGTTTACAGCGGCAATGCCGGATTTTTTTACGATATCGCAGGCACGCAGACCTGCCACCTCGTGTGTGGTGAGATCCGACAGTATAAACGCTTTCTTCGCGCCAAAATATTTTATGGACTGCGGCAGCTGATCTACCGCGCCGCTTCCGATTATAACGTCGTCAAGCTTGCAGGTGTGCTCACGGCCGCACACACAGCCGTGCTTTTTTATATTTTCTGTTCCGGGTATGTTCATGATTACCTCCTGGTGGTTTATGTTTTCATTATAGCATGGGTTTGTACAATAGTCAATGCTTTTACGAAAGATGAGTCGCCGAATGGCGCTCTCATGAGCGCCCCGAATGTACAGCGCATCGCCGTATGCGTAATATTCCGAGAAGGGTGGGGAACCAGCTGCGCAGTTTCCTCATCCCCTCAAGAGTTCGCCTATAGCGAACTCTTACTCTCCCCGTCCTCCTTGCCTTTGCCCGACTCTCGCTCAAGGTCGCCGATCGGGCTTTCGCCCTCCGGCTCTATTCGCGCCGTGAAGCGGTACCTATAGATACCGCTACACTCTAAGGCGGACAGTCGAGGACGCCTGTCCCTACAAGAACGCCGCCCGAATCGTGCGCTATCTGCAATGTGGGCAGTGTGTTCGCACTAACCAGCGCGAATCTTTTTTGAGCGCCGGGGAGCGCCTCCGGCGCAAAGCAAGGAAAACGGGGGAGTCTAAGAGGGGGTAGAAAACCTGCGCAGATGGTTGTCTATCCCCTCTTTTAGCCGTAAACTCGGCGCAAAAGCGCCGACCACAAAAAGTAAAAATCTACTATAACCAAATTTTATATTGCAAACATACACAATATACATTATAATATAGTTGTGAGCCCCACCACGCTCACACTATATTTTCAAAGAAAGGAGTGGTTTTCAAATGACAAACAAAAAGGTGATTTCCGTATAACCCCGGATTGAAGATCCTCCATGGAACTGCGATCCGCGAGTTATACAGCTTCGCGGGTATCCGAAAAAAACGGATATCCGTGGAGTACATAAAGGACGTATAACGAGAGGAGAGCAAAATGGCGTATAAGAACGCAAAGGATATTTTGCCTTGCGAGTTGGTTCGAGAAATACAAAAGTACATAGACGGCGACCTCATATATATTCCCACAAAATCAGATAAGCCCATGTGGGGCATACGCAACGGCGCAAAAGAAAAATATGCCGAGCGTAACCGCGAGATACGGGAAGAATACAGAAATCAGACCTCCATTGAAGAGCTCGCCAAGCGCTATTTTCTCTCAACTGACAGCATAAAAAAGATCGTCTACGGCGAAAAGGACCGTCTTCGGCGTTACCGGGGACACCTGTAAAGGAGCATAGGCAAAATCTTACACTCATGTGTGCATCTCCGATTTTGGAGATGCATATTTTTTGTTAAAGATTTTCACTTGTTAATAAAAAATACATTGAATTTTGTGCTTTAGTGTGTTACAATATGTGTATCTATGAAATTTTATCATGAGGAGATCACACAATGAAAATCAATGCAAACTACAAAAAGCTCAAAGAAAGCTATCTTTTTTCCGACATCGCAAAGAAGACAGCCGCTTATAAAGCAGAAAATCCCAACGCTGACATCATCCGCCTCGGAATTGGCGACGTAACACTTCCGCTATGCTCTGCTGTTGTCGATGCGTTCCATAAGGCAACCGATGAAATGGGCAACAAGGAATCCTTCAAGGGTTACGGTCCCGAGCAGGGCTACGGCTTTTTAAAGGATGCCATAAAGGATTACTACAAGGTAGAAGACGGCGTAGAGCTTGACGCCGATGAAATATTCATTTCCGACGGCGCGAAGAGCGATCTCGGAAACATCCTCGACATCTTCGCAAAGGATAACACCGTTCTCGTCCCCGATCCCGTATACCCCGTGTACGTTGACACCAATACTATGGACGGACGCAACATCGTTTACATGAACGGCAACGCGGAGAACAACTTCCTCCCGATGCCCGACGATGCAGTTGATGCGGATATCATCTACCTGTGCTCACCGAACAATCCCACCGGTGCGGCGTACAATCACGCACAGCTTAAAGAGTGGGTTGAATACGCAACCAAGAAGGGCGCTATCATCCTCTTTGACGCGGCTTACGAGTCTTTTGTAACCACCAAGGAGCTTGTACGCTCAATCTATGAAATTGAAGGCGCAAGAAACTGTGCTATTGAGTTCTGCTCGTTCTCCAAGACCGCAGGCTTTACCGGCACACGCTGCGGCTGGACCGTTGTCCCCATGGAGCTCGAAGCGGACGGTCTCAAGCTTAACAAGCTTTGGCTGCGCCGTCAGACCACAAAGTTCAACGGCGTTTCCTATCCCGTACAGTATGCGGCGGCGGCTGTATTCTCCCCCGAGGGAAGAGCGCAGATCGCTGAAAACCTCGCTTACTACAAGGAAAACGCAAAGATCATCACCGCGGCTCTCGACGAGCTTGGCATCTGGTACACCGGCGGCGTAAACTCCCCCTACATCTGGCTCAAGTGCCCGAACGGTTTAAGCTCCTGGGAATTTTTCGACCTGCTTCTGACCAAGGCTAACGTTGTCGGCACTCCCGGCGCAGGATTTGGCGAAATGGGCGAGGGCTTCTTCCGTCTGACCGCTTTCGGTGACCGCGAGCGCACCCGCGAGGCGGCTGAAAGAATTAAAAAGCTGCTCAAATAATCACGCAAACACACCTCAAGGGATGAAAAATCCCTTGAGGATTTTTATATATTTCAGACGACATTTTACTTGTTTTTGTATTGACAACGCTGTTTATATATGGTAAAATTGCTGTGGAGAGTTATTATTCAAGGAGATATAGACATGTTACCGCAAATTGAAAAAAAGACACCTGAAAGAAACAATTTCCCAACGCGCTGGCAGACGGTAATCTTCCGTAACTACCGTATGGTTCCGAATGAAAATATCGCCGCTGTCCTTGGCTGCAGTGCAGAGGACGTTGAGCGTGAGGCGCTTCGTATGGGACTTTACAAGGGCGACTATGACCCCGACTGGATGGAGCGCGGTTACATAACCATTATTCGCAACAACTGGTTCACGCTTACCTATGACCAGCTAATGCAGCTAACCGGCATGCCCGAGGATAAGCTCGACTTTGCCATTAACCAGGAGGATTTTCTCTGGGTTAAGCTTGGTCGCACAAAGCCGGAGTGCGAGCCTGTAAGATATGCTCCTCTCACCGATGAAGAGATTGCACAAACCGAAGAGATTGCAGAGCTTGTGCGCGAGTTTGATAAGTCCGAGCGCAAGGTGTTCGATTTCTTCACGGACACTGAAGACTGTCCGCCTAAATATGTTGCGAACAACGACAACGGTACCCGTATTGTTCACGGCTTCCTCACAACCTGCGGCGACGCGTTCATCGAGGACTCCAGAAAGCAGATGCCCGACGTACTTCTCGATTGTTATGCGCGTCAGAGCGTAAACGTGCTGTTCGTTCACGGTGTGCTCTCCACACTCTCGCCCTACCGCTTCGATCCCGAGCTGAGCCGCGACTATAAGGTCCGCCGTGAGAATCTCCAGAGTCTTATCGACCGTGCGGCACTTCGCGGAATCAAGATATACCTTTATTTCAACGAGCCCCGTGCACTTCCGCCGGATGTATTCGAGCGTTACGGCAAGCCGGAGATAGGTGGTGGCACACACACCAACGGTCACCGTATGCTCTGCCTCAGCACAGAGGAGCCGAAGGAATATCTCTACAGCGCGACGAAGGATCTTTTCGAGAATGTAAAGGGCATCGGCGGTATCTTCACCATTACAAGAAGTGAAAACCCCACAAACTGCCACTTCTCATCAAGAATGACCTGCCCTCGCTGCAAGGATATTCCCAAATACGAGCTTCCCGTACTCGTAAACAATATCATGCACAAGGCTATCCGCGACGCCGGAAGCGATGCAGAGGTTATCGCTTATGCATGGGGCTGGCCAAACTATCTGAATGAGGAAGAGCTTAACATAGCCTTCGCAACTCTCCACCCCGAGATCGGCGTAATGCAGGTAAGCGAAAATTTAAAGCCGTTTACAAAGGGCGGTATCCCCTGCGAGGTTCGCGACTATTCCATTTCCAACCCCGGTCCGAGCCCCGTTGCTAATTATGTTCTCTCTACTGCCGCAAAATACGGTCACAAGCTGTATGCAAAGGTTCAGATGTGCAACAGCTGGGAGTTTTCCGCTGTCCCCTACCTCCCCGTGTTCGATACCGAGCTTAAGCACCTCGAAAATCTTCATGAGATCGGCGTTAACAACTACATGCTCACATGGACTCTCGGCGGATATCCGGCCATCACTTATGACCTCGTGTCCGACTATATGACAGATCCCGACAACTTCAGCATTGACGACTGGTATAAGAAGCAGTTCGGTGACAGAGCGGAAAATATCCACGCAGCAATCAAGAAGTTCTGCGAGGGCTTTGACGAGCTTCCCTTCTCCATAGATTTCCTCTACTACTCCCCCAAGAACATGGGACCTGCAAACATGTGGAGTCTTACGGTGGACGAGCGCCCGTCAACGATGGTTGGCTATTCCTTTGACGACTTTGAGAAATGGACAAGACCGTATCCGATAGATATCCACCTTGACCAGATGAACAAGCTCATTACCCTTTGGAAAGAGGGATGTGAGCTGCTTGAAAAAGAAGTGTACGACGAAAAGACCGAGGAGCTTCTCCTCTTCTCTCGCTTTGCAACACTTCAGTATGTCGCGGATACTATCCACACAAGATATGCCGTGTGCAAGCGCAATCTCCCCGAGTCACGCGATGAAATGCGCGGTATCATAAAGGAAGAGCGCGAGATTACAAAGGCACTGCTTGAACTCATGGAAAAATCTACCCTTATCGGCTTTGAAACCTCAAACCACTACTTCTTCACAGAAAGAAACTACATCGAAAAGCTCGTACAGCTCACAGAGCTTGAAGCAGAGCTTGACAATATGTGATACCCCTTTGGGAGCGGTAAATCCGCTCCCATTTTATTTTGCCGGATGTCCTAATTCTGTATTGACTTTTTTGCCTTATTGTGTTAAAATTACAGTGTCTAAATATTTCTAAACAAGGAGATACTACTATGCTTCCAAGTACTGAACCGAGAACCCTTGAAAGACAGAATTTCCCCGCCGCTTGGCAGACGGTAATTTTCCGTAACTTCCGTATGTCACCAAATGAAAACATAGCAAAGATCCTTAAATGTACCCCCGAGGATGTTGAGCGCGAGGCGCTTCGCATGGGACTTCGTGCAGGCGAAACCGATCCCAACTGGCTCACCCGCGGTTATATCACAATAATCAGAAACAACTGGCTGCTTCTGCCTTACGATCAAATTCAGGCACTTGTCGGAATGGACGATGAGCGCTTCGATTTCGTTGTAAACAAAGAGGACTTCCTCTGGTACAAGCTCGGCCTGTTAAAGCCCGAGCGCGAGCCGGTATTCTACTCACCGCTCACAGAGACAGAGATCAAAGAAACCGAAGAGATTGCAAAAGTTGTCAGCAAGTTTGACGTGTCCGAGCGCAAGATGTTCGATTTCTTCACTGACACCGCCGACACCGAACCCAAGTACGTCGTTGCACAGAGCGGCGGTACACGTATCGTGCACGGCTTCCTCACAACCTGCGGTGACGCATTTATAGAGGACACAAGAGGACAGATGCCCGACAGTCTGCTTGATGCGTATGCTCGTCAGGGCGTAAATGCGCTGTTCGTTCATGGCGTGCTTTCTACCCTCTCGCCGTATCCGTTTGATCCCGAGCTCAGCCGCGACTATAAGGTGCGCCGCGACAACCTCCGCGACCTTATCAGACGTGCCGCACTTCGCGGAATCAAGATATACCTCTACTTCAACGAGCCTCGTGCGCTTCCGCTCGACGTTTACGAGCGCTATGGCGACAAGGAGATCGGCGGCGGTATCCGCGGCGATTACATCTCCCTCTGCCTCACAACCGAGGGTGCGCGCAACTACCTCTACACAGCAACCAAGGATCTCTTCGAAGACGTAAAGGGCATCGGCGGTATTTTCAACATAAGCGGAAGCGAAAACTATACTCACTGCTACTCTGCAAGAGTCAGCACATGTCCTCGCTGCAAGGACGTCCCCGCCGAAGAGTTCCACGCGGCAGTTAACAACATCATGCACAAGGCTATCCGTGACGCGGGAAGCGATGCCGAGGTTATCGCGTACGTTTGGGTATGGCATTCTCACCTCGGAGATGAGAAGATGGAAAATGCATTCAAGCTTCTCCATCCCGAGATCGCTGTAATGCAGGTAAGCGAAAACAGAAAGAAGATAAGCAAGGGCGGCATTGACAGTGAGGTCGGTGAATATTCCATCTCCAATCCCGGTCCGAGTGATATTTCCAAGTTCATATTCAACACCGCAGCAAAATACGGTCACAAGGTATATGCTAAGGTTCAGGTATCAAACACTTGGGAATGCGCATGTGTACCCTACCTTCCCGTGTTCGACCTCCAGCTTGAGCATCTTAAGAATCTCCACGAGATCGGCGTTGACAACTGCATGCTCACATGGACTCTCGGCGGATATCCGTCGATCACTTACGATATGATCTCCGACTACATGTCCGCCCCCGACAGCTTCGATATCGACGCTTGGTACAATAAGCAGTTCGGTGAAAACGGCGCGCGCGTACACGCGGCAATTGAGAAATTCTGTGAGGGATTCAGAGAATATCCCTTCAGCGTGGAGGTGCTCTACAATTCCCCGAAGAACCTTGGTCCCGCAAACCTTTGGAGCTTTGCTCCCAACACTAATCCCTCGTCGATGGTATGCTACTCGTTTGAGGACTATAATAAATGGAAGGGCCCGTATCCCATTGATGTGTACCTCTCGCAGTTTGAGAAGATGCTCGCGGCTTGGGACGAGGCATGTGACATGCTCGAAGCTGTTGCAGGTGACGAAAAGACAAACGAGCTTCTGCTCTTTGCACGCTTTGCAACACTGCAGATCCACTCCGACGTTATCCACACAAGATACGCACTGTGCAAGGAAAATCTCCCCACATCCCGCGACGAAATGAGAAAGATCATCGCCGACGAGCGTGAGGTTACAAAGAAGCTTCTCGTGCTTATGGAGAAATCCTCGCTTATCGGTTTCGAAACCTCAAACCACTACTTCTTCACCGAAAGAGGTTACATAGAAAAGCTCGTTCAGCTTGACCAGCTTGAAAAAGAGCTTGACACCCTTTGATATATACAGAAAGGAAACCAGAATGGTACTTGGTATAGAACTCGGTTCAACCAGAATTAAAAGCGTACTCACCGACATGAGCGGAAACGTTATTGCAAGCGGTGCTTTTGACTGGGAGAATCAGCTTGTAGACGGCATCTGGACATATGATCTTGACCTTGTTTGGGAAGGTTTGCAGAAAAGCTATGCTTCACTTAAAGCGAATTATGAAAAGCAGAGCGGTGAAAAGCTCACAAAGCTTGACGCAATAGGAATTTCCGCGATGATGCATGGTTATCTCGCCTTTGACAAGGCTGATAACCTGCTCGCACCGTTCAGAACATGGAGAAACACCAACACAGCAAAGGCCGCAAAGATTTTAAGTGACGAGCTTGACTTCAACATGCCGCTTCGTTGGTCGGTGTCGCACTACTTTGAGTCTGTTCTTAACAAACTTGAGCACGTCAAGGATGTTGACTTCTTAACCACACTTGCAGGATACGTTCACTGGAAGCTGACCGGCGAGAAGGTTCTCGGTGTGTGCGACGCTTCGGGTATGTTCCCCGTTCTCGACAACAAATACGATGCCGACAGACTCGCGAAGTTTAATAAGCTTCTTAAAGCTGAGGGCATCTGCCATAAGAATTTTGAAGATATGCTTCCAAAGATTCGCGTTGCCGGCGAGGTTGCAGGTGTGCTCACAGAAGAGGGCGCACGCCTTCTCGACGTATCGGGTGAGCTTTTGCCCGGCGTGATGTTCTGCGCTCCCGAGGGCGATGCCGGCACCGGAATGGTGGCAACAAACAGCACCGCAAAGAATCGCGGCAACGTTTCCGCCGGTACCTCGGCGTTTGTTATGATAGTGCTCGATGCTCCGCTGTCGAGAGCATATCCGCAGATCGACATCATCAACACCCCGAGCGGTGAACCTGTCGCAATGATACACGTTGCCAACTGCACGTCCGAGATAAACGCATGGGCGAATATGTTTGGCGAAGTTCTCACACTGTTCGGAGTAAAACCGGACATGGGCGAGCTGTTCACGTCTGTTTATGAGCGCAAACGAAAGCGACGCGGACGTTGGCGGACTCACAACATACAACTTCCTCTCGGGCGAGCATCTGTGGGACCTCAACGAAGGCAGACCGATGGTTGTAAGACAGGCAGAGGGCAAGCTTACACTTTCCGCTTTCATGCAGGCACAGATCTATGCGGCTGTTGCATCGCTTCGTGAGGGAATGAACATCCTTGACGGCGAGAACATAACGCTCAAAGAGATATTCGGTCACGGCGGATTCTTCAAGACCGCTGATATCGGACAGCGAGCTATGAGTGCCGCACTTCGCGCTCCTATCACCGTTATGGAAAATGCCGGTGAGGGCGGTGCATGGGGTATTGCCCTGCTTGCGCTGTACTGCGCACAAAACGGAAAGAATGCGCTCACTCTCGAAGCGTTCCTTGATAACATCTTCGCATCTGCCCAAAAGTCAACGAAATCGGCAAGTGACGCGGATATGCAGAAGTTTGAGAACTTCATGGCACGTTACAAGGCCGGAATTGATGTTGAGATAAAAGCTGTTGAAAAAATAGGACAGTAAAAACACAAACTACATATAAATATCACTCACATATTATTTGTGGGTGATATTTTTTTGCAAAATTCAAGAATATGCTTGACCTGCACTCAAAAATAATGTATAATATAGATATGTATTATCATAAATTAGTGCAAAAGGAGAAAAAGCATGACCAAATCTGCAAAAAGTTTATTTGTTACAATAGCTGTAATAATTGCACTTTTTATCCCTACATGCATTGCAGTTGGCAGTTATTATATAGAACAAAATGCTCCTGTCAACGAAAAACGTATTACAAAGCTTGAAATTACCGACCTCAGAGGTAACGTGTTTACTCTTTGGAAAGATAATGAAAATGCTGCAAAGGATATAAGCGGTTTCATCAAAATAAATAACAAGGCGGTCAAACAGACCTCTCTCCCCGAACCGCTTGTGGGTGCAAACTGTTTTGAATTCAAATATTATAACTATGACCGTGCACGTGTATATAAATACTATTTCTCCCTTGATGCTTCATCTGCCTACTACGTTGATTCAAACGGCACAGCGTACCATATAACCGCAGACGATGCCACTTCATTTCTCTCAACCGAATATGCACGCTGTCTTTACAACACAACCACGTTCCCTACAATGACAGTGTCCGGACAAACAATGACTCCCGTAACGGGCGAGTGGGCATACCAAACGCTCAGCGGTGATTATGTTGCCCTAACCGATATTGAAAAAGCTCCGAAAACCGATGATGTACATCAGATGAAGGGAGCGTTCGCCCTCTCATTCGACAACGAGCCTGATTTAATCAATGTAACTATCAGCGATAACGGTTCGATTCTCTTCAACGACACATACGATAAGGTTGTAAACCTTTCACTCGAAGGCAGAACCGTTGACGTGCTTGTGGATGCAAAATGGTATGAGTCCGAAACCGATGCTTGTTTCGGTTCGGCAACATACGAATTCAAGGCAAAGATTCTTCTTCCTGCGGTATTTTATCTCGGTGAAACAAATGTTGAGCCAGGTGAATTCGTTGTAATCTCCGCAAAGAATGTTGACGATCCGTCAGCAATCAAGTTCACAAGCGATCCCGATATCGGATTCACTCCCACATTCTTTACCGACGGCAAATACGCACGCGCACTCGTTCCGGTTCCGATGGAATTCACCGGAAAGGAAGTAAACTTCACCTGCTCGTACGGCGAGGTTACCCAGGAGATGAAGCTTGACATCACTCCCAAGACCTTCAAGAGCGTAACTCTTGATATAAGCGCAACTATCGTCAGCCAGACAAGAACCGAAACTACGATAAAGAATTTCAATGATACAATGGCACCTATCGTAGCTGTTACCGAATCCACTCCTCTTTGGGACGGACTGTTCATCGAAGCGGTAAACGCAAATGTCAACACGGGATTTGGTATAAGACGTACGATCTCCGCAACCGGAGAGGTTTACCGTCACCAGGGCGTTGACTACGCCGCAGTTGCCGGTAAGGATGTAATGGCAACCAACAACGGTAAAGTTGTTTACGTCGGTTACCTTGACCTGCCCGGATATATGGTAGTCGTTGACCACGGACTCGGACTCAAGAGCTGGTATTGCCACCTCGGCTCCGTTTCCGTCAGCGTAGGCGACACCGTAACAAAGGGCGATGTAGTCGGATACGCCGGCTCCACCGGATTCACGGCAAACTCGTTCCCCCACATCGGTCTCTCGGTATTTGATGTTCCCGTATGTCCGTACGATCTGTGGGACGAGGGCATTTTGATGACCGAATAAAATTTGACACAAATAAAAGAGCGGTGGGCATATCTTATAAGAATGATAAAACCCCGACAGATTTTAGAATCTGTCGGGGTTCGCTTTTTAATACTGCCATGAGAGAATTTTAACGGGCGATTTCATTTGTTTGCGTTGATAATGGTTGCAATCTCGGTTGCTAGATGTTCTTTGGTAAGCAGCGAATCTTTAATTACGAATTTCTTTTTATTAACCATTATAACAACGCTGTTCCTTTTAAAAGTTAATGTGATTTTGTTGTTTTTGTTTCGGCAAACAGCACAGTATTTTCCGTAAAACTCGCCACCACTTTTGAAAATGTATCCCGTAACTTCTTTTTTTGTTGCACGTTTTAATTCATTCAAAAAATCGGCAAACTTGCCAAGAAATATATCATGCAGTACAGAAGAATATACTGTATTCTTGCGATAAATGTAATATAGCCATTCTATTTTAATAATAGAAAAATCTGTAATCAATATTTGTAACAGAAAAACCGACACCGCAATCGGTACAATTATCCATGCATCACGATCAAAACACATAGGGATCCAGCATAACAGCAAAGTTAAGTACTGCGTTACGATAAATATTTTGCGTTCGAGTTTTGAGATAAGATGTTGACCTTGGCGCCATGCATCTTCGCGTTCTTTTTTGCCCCAAATTATCTTATCAGAAAAAGCACGATTCGTTCTATCGTAATATTCGATATAAAACTTTCTTTTCTTCATTCAATCACCACCCTATGTTATGGAGTGTTTATTTCTGTTTTATTACCAGTTTTCCACATGTTTCACAAACACATAAATTAAATCCTATCTCTCTACGCGTCTCAGGCTCCCTCTCGGAGGGAGGCTTTTACGACGGCATCGATATACTCGCATACGCCTCGGAAATTTGTGTTGATTTGCTTATTTGTAAAACGTATAACTTTCAGACCGTATCCCTCAAGAATTTGGGTTCGGAATTCATCTTTTTGTGCGTCTTTTTCAGTATAATGCTGTGAACCATCAAGTTCTATAATCAGTTTTGCTTTGTGGCAATAAAAATCCGCAATAAAGTTGTCGATTGCTTTTTGTCTTTGAAACCTTATTTCATATTTCGATAAAAAATCATACCATAGATGATTTTCTTGCTGTGTTCCATTTTTTGCGAAGATTTTTAGCAAGAGTAATATTCTTTTTATTGTAATTTAACGACACAGTTACTCCTTCCATAATTGTCGGCTCCATTATATCACAAAATCGGCATAAAGAAAAGTCCTTCTGCCGAAATTTGTAAATATCCTTGTAAAAAGCTTCGTAAACTACCCTTTTTTATTTAACCGTACCGAAATCCGGGATAAAGCTCTCCTTTGCCGCACTGCCGTCTTGTATAAAACCGTTTTTGATACCGAGTCCCACAGCGTATTCGATAAGCTTTTGGTATTCGTATGTTGTAACGCGTCGGTTAAGCTCGGGGAATCTGTCGGCATCAAGCGCCGCCACCGGCGTGTATTGGCTCATTATGCTGTAGTATATGCTGTTCTCATACTCCGAGAAAAGATAATCAAGCACTCGCTTTGACTCTGCAAGCTGTCCCGGCAAAAGCAGGTGACGCACCACCACGCCGCGTGTCATCATACCGTCCGCGCCAAACCGCGCCGCGCCTATCTTATCCACCATATAACGCAGCGAAGCCTTTGCGTGTACCGGATAATCCTCGGCATGCGAATACTTCTTCGCCATATCAGCAGATATATACTTGAAATCGGGCAGATATATGTCAATCTTATCCGCTATGGAAGCGATTCCCCTCTCGCTTTCATATCCGCTCGTGTTGTAAACTATCGGAAGCGAAAGTCCCCTCGAACGTGCCGCATCTATCGCATCGGCAATTTGGGGCGCGAACATGGTAGGCGTAACAAGGTTTATGTTGTGTACACCGCTTCCCTCAAGCTCCAGAAAAATCTCCGCCAAGCGCTCCACGCTTATCTCTGTGCCTTTATCCGACTCGCCACACCGTGAAATGGCATAGTTCTGGCAGTATACGCACCCAAGCGTGCATCCGCAGAAAAATACAGTTCCCGAGCCGTTGCCCCCCGATATGCAAGGCTCCTCCCACATGTGAGGTGCCGCGCGGGCAATTTTTATTTTGTCGCTCTGTCCGCAAAAGCCAAGAGCCGCGGTACGCTCAACGCCGCACTCTCTTGGACAAAGCCTGCATACGCCGCCCGTCATTTGTTCATGGGCGATTTGCTCTCGCCCTTGAGGAATGCGTTAAGCGCGGCAATTTCGGCCTCATCAGTAATTATGCCCGGCTTATATAGCTCCGTGTAAACGTAGCAAGGGATTATCTCCTCGGATATTTCCACGATTTCTCCCTCAACAAGTGTGATTTTGTGTTGGTAGACTATCGTGCGGTTTTCCTCACTGCGTGAGCCTCCGAACACAAAATTTCCAAGGGAGTGAACTATGGTTTTGCCGTTGTATACCTCAATGGGTTGGAGTACGTGAGGATGATGTCCGATTACAAGATCTATGCCATTGTCGATCATGCGTCTGCATCCCGCCGCTTTCCAAGCGTCCGGCACGTGTACTCGCTCCGTACCTCCGTGGAAATACACTATTTTGTAATCTGCCTCAACAGCCGCCATTTTATCGGAGATTATTGTGTCGTACCCTGTATAGTAGAAAGTGGTTGCATACAGAGCGATAGTGAATCCCTCTTTTTCGAGCATGATCATCTTGTCGTTATCGCCCCATATCACTCCGGCGTCGTCAAGAGCCATGCGCGTGTCCTCGTAACCGATGCTTCCATAGTCCTGCGAGTGATTGTTGGAAAGTGACACGATATCAATACCGCCCTCGGTGAGTATTGCGGTGTTTGCAGTGGTAGATTTATACCAATATGCCGGCGAATAGCCCTTGCCTCTGATCTGCGCGTTTGGATTATCGGTAAACACATTTTCAAGATTGGCAACGGTCCAGTCGTCGTTCTTGAAAATCTCCTCGAACGCCTCAAAGAAGTATGACGGCTCAACATTTTTTGCAAGCAGATTGAATGAGCCTTCCCACTCGGCGCCGCGGTCTGTGGCAAGCATACAGTCCCCGATAAAGGACAGAGTTATCGTAACCGGCTCCGGCGGCGGTTCGGGTTCCGATTCACTTGGCAGCATCGCGGAGTCACCGTTTAAATATGAAACTTTATCATCCACCGCGTTTATCCCGGGTGTTGATGGAATATCCTTAAGCAGTTCCTGTGCCGGCAGAGCTATCATGATCCCCACAAGCAGCACACATACAACCGCAGTTATAACAGCAGCTTTTTTCATTGTAATCACCGTGTAAAAAATTGATTTTGTGTTGTTATAATTATACCACATAATCTGCACAAATGCAAGAATATTTTGCACTTCCCCGATAACACTTTCTCCGCGCCGGCATACACTGTAGTAAACGGTAAAGGGGGTACATATATGCCGGAACTTAGAGAATATAATCGCGAGCGCGCAGTTGCATATGCACGCAGGTGGGCGCTTGACCGAAATCCGCTCTTTTTTGATTTCACGGGCGGCGGCGGAAACTGTACAAATTTTGTGTCGCAGTGCATACTCGCAGGATGCTGTCAGATGAATTTCACGCCTGACTTCGGGTGGTACTATCTCTCGCCCGATGACCGCGCCGCCGCGTGGACGGGAGTTGAATTTTTCTACAATTTCATCACGGGCAACAGCGAGGGGATAGGCGACGGACTCGGTCCGTTCGGCCGAGAAGTGGGGCGCAACACCCTGCTACTCCCGGGCGATGTTATACAGCTCGGTCGGGATGACGGGGATTTTTACCACACGCTTATCGTAAGCGGCTACGGCAGACGGACATATCTGGTATCAGCACACAGCAACGATGCGCGCAACCGTCCGCTCTCCAGCTATAACTATGCGCGCATCCGCTACATCCATATCGACGGATACCGCACAGACGACAGATTCGTCGGCTCCTGCTTTGAAGGGCTTATTACTGGGGAATCACTTATGGAGTGAGGTTTTTGTATACGTCGGCGCTCTCATGAGCGCCGATACAGTATAGCGTATCGCCGTATGCGCAAGGGATGCGCAAAAGGAGGAGGACAACCTGCGGTTTTCCTCCCCCTCTTGACACCCTCACTTTTCCCTTACGCCCGACTCGCGCTCAAAGAAAGATTCGCGCTGTAAAGCGGTTACCATAGATACCGCTCCACTCTATCGGTTGGCGGAATAGGGCGGTATCTGTAATGTGGGCGGTGTGTTCGCAGTATCCAGCGCGAGTCTTTCTTCGAGCGCAGAGGAGCGCCTCCGGCGTAAGCAAGGAAAATAGGGGAGTTTAAGTGGGGAAAGAAAACCTGCGCAGCCGGTTGTCTGTCCCCTCTTTTATGCGTACCCTCGGCGCGACGCGCCGAACACAAAAACACCGGCTTGGTATAAACCCAAGCCGGTGCATCTTTTATTTAGTCCAAGTATCAGTTACTTTCGCATATGCGGCAATCTTCTTATCAAGCGAAGCTTTATCTTCATCGTGCGCGAGGATATATATCTTTATCTTCGGCTCTGTACCCGACGGGCGGATAACAACCACGTCACCGGCTTCGGTGACATAGTAGAGCACGTTGGACGACGGAAGTCCGGTGCTTGTAACCTTTCCGGTTTCCACATCGAGAACAGTGTCGTTAAGATAGTCGCGACGCTCGGTAACCTTGTAGCCTGCAAGCTCTTCCGGCGGATCGTTTCTCAAGCGGTTCATGAGCGCTTTCATTCGCTCGACACCGTCAAGGCCTTCCATAAAGATGTTGGCAACGCCCTCGCCGTAGTAGCCGTAACGCTCGTAAAGTCCCTGCAGAGCATCGCAAAGCGTCATGTTCTTTGTGCTGTAGTAAGCCGCCATTTCGCACAGCAGCATGGATGCAACAACTGCATCCTTATCTCTTGCATAGGTTCCCTTGAGATAGCCGTAGCTCTCCTCAAAACCGAAAATATAATTGTCGTGTCCGGTTACTTCATATTCCTTTATAACCTCGCCGATAAACTTAAATCCGGTCAGAACATTGTGGAGCTTTATATTGTGCTCGGCACAAATCTTGGTTATCAGCTCGGTGGATACTATCGTTTTTACAGCATACGGATTTTCCGGCATACCGGTTTCTTCGTACGCTGTGATTATATAGTCAAGCAGCAGTGCGCCCACCTGGTTTCCGGTAAGGCGGACAAATTTGCCGCTCTTATCGCGCGACATTATGCCAACGCGGTCAGCATCGGGGTCTGTGGCGATTATGAGGTCGCTGTTAACCTTTTCGGCAAGCTTTATTCCAAGCTCAAACGCCTCGGGGAATTCGGGGTTCGGATACGAAAGTGTGGGGAAATCGCCGTCGAGCACCATCTGCTCGTCAACAACGTCAATGTGCTTGAGTCCAACACGCGACAGCACCTCGGGAATCATCTTGTATCCGGCGCCGTGAAGAGGAGTGTACACAATTTCAAGTGTGTCGGCAACCTCACGTATAATACCCGGATTTACCGCCTCACCGATAACGTTCTTCATATACGCTTCGTCAACAGCCTCGGAAATATATTCTATCATTCCGCTCTTTACTGCTTCGTCGAAATCAACGGTCTTAACATCATCGAAAATATCCGCCGCCGCTATAAACTCGGAAACAGTAGCCGCGTGATCGGGCGGCAGCTGTGCGCCATCCTCCCAATATGCCTTGTAGCCGTTATACTGCTTCGGATTGTGCGAAGCGGTGATGTTGATACCGGCGATAGTGTGAAGCTCGCGTACCGCGAAGGAGAGCACCGGGGTCGGGCGAAGAGAAGCGAATATATAAACCTTTATTCCGTTCGCCGCGAGGACGCTCGCCGCACAGTGAGCAAACAGCTCGGAATTGTTGCGCGAGTCGAAAGCTACGGCAACACCGCGATCTGCTTTTCCCTCTTTGTTTATGAGGTCCGCAAAGCCCTGGGTTGCGTGCGCAACGGTGTAAATGTTCATCGCGTTTGATCCCGCCATCATAACTCCGCGAAGTCCGGCGGTACCGAATTCGAGGTATTTTACAAAGCGAAGCTTTATCTCCTCCTCATCATCCTTTATGGCAAGGAGCTCTGCCTTTGTGTCGGCATCAACCTTGTCCGACTCAAGCCAACGCTTATAATTTTCCTGGTATGTCATATTCTTCTCCATTCATTTCTGTTTGACAAACACATCACGCTTCCTGCGCCTTTATTTCCTCAAGAGCGCACGCAAGCTGATCGGGGCAGGATGTGGGCTTGGGGCCACATTTGATACCCTTAATACGCTTTATAGCCTCATCGATGTCCATGCCGATAACAAGCGCCGCAACGCCCTGGGTGTTGCCGGAGCATCCTCCGATAAACTTAACGTCAACAATTGTGTTATCCTCGCATACAAGCTCTATCTGGCGCGAGCAGGTGCCGCGGGTGATGTAGGAAAGTGTCTTTTTCATTTTATGGTGTATCCTTTCAAATTATTTTAAACTTATGTGAAAATATTATACACGTGATTAATCTTTTGCACGGATGTGCGGATAAATTCCGATAGGTTCATACTGCGGTACCGCAAGGGACAGGAAAAGCACGAACGCATCGAGCGCCTCGGCATTTCCGACCTTCAAAATGACGTCGCATGCAAATTTGCTGGTGCTGTATGTAAGCGGAATGGAATCTACCTTATAGAATGACAGTCCGCATTCCTTTGCCGCCGCGAGTACATCGCAAAGTGAAGCGCCCTCGTCGGGAACAAGCGTGAACTCAAAGAAACAGCTGTCGGTCTTTTCGAGATATTCCTTCTTCGGTATGCCGAACGAGCGCTTAAGGAGCGCATATCTTGTGGTAACCTCGCCGTCGGGCGTGGTAACGTCGCAGGAATATACCGGCGCAAGCTCATACTTTTCAATCAGGCGATAGAAGCTGATAAGCTTCGCATCCCTCGACGAATCAAGCGGAAGCATGCACATATCCGCTCTGCCGTAGTAGACCTCCTCGCATACTGCTGTGAAATCCGATGCGTAAAATGCAGAGGGATTGTCAAGCACATCGGAGAATATGCGGAACGCCGCATCGGCATATGCATTGCGGAAATACGCTATACGCGCCGAATCATCCGTTGTGGTAGCCTTTAAAAGCCGTTCAAGAAGCGGAACACGCCGCTCCTTATAAATGCCGGCAAGGAACATACACACGAGCAGCTTATCGGAAAATGTCTGACTGTTGTTTTTCGATGAAATATACGTGTTTATCTCCGGGACCGGACTTTCAATTACCGAATACTCAAACATGGCAGAAAACTCTTCCACTCTGCCGTCCAAGTCAAGGAAACTGTCATCCCTTGCTATAAAAAGCGCTCGGTCACGAAGCTGAGCCAGACGACGCTCATCAACAGAGCGCGACTCAACATTTAAAAGTGAAAGGTTATCGCTTATAACCGCGTTTATATCCTGACGTAATATAGCCATCAGAGCTTCCTCCCATCCGCTTTAAGCATTAACTCCGTAATCGCCACGGCACAGCACGCTTCAACCACCGGCACTGCTCTTACCGCAATACACGGGTCGTGTCTGCCCTCAATTTTAAGCGTGGTGTTTTCTTTTTTCGTCAGATCCACCGAGTCCTGCTCGGTAAATATTGACGGTGTGGGCTTAAGTGCAACCGAGAACACAAGCGGCATTCCGGTTGTCATGCCTCCGACGATTCCGCCGCAGTTGTTGGTCTTGGTAACCACTTCGCCGTTCTTATATTCGTAAGCATCGTTAAGCTCGGAGCCGTATCCTTTGCAAAAATCAAAACCGAGCCCGAACTCTACTCCCTTAACGCCGGGGATAGCAAACATCATCTGCGAAATCTCCGATTCAACGCTCTCAAACATGTGCTCTCCAAGCGCCGCAGGAAGCCCGAGGACTGCGCATTCAAGCTTTGCACCAACCGAATCTCCGCGCGCCTGTGCACCGTTTATGATATCGGCGAACTTTTCGCCTATCGCGCTGTCGATTGTCGGAAAGTCGTTTTGACGGAGCACGCTGAACTGCTCACTCGCAATGTTCATATCAAACCCGCTGTCGCAAACGTCAAGCATCTGCTTTATGTGAGCGGCTATATCAACGTCCTTTTCGGCAAGGTAGAGCGAACAGAGCGCACCGGCGAAAACGAGCGGCGCCGTAAGTCTTCCGGAAAAGTGTCCGCCTCCGTGAAGCTCCACATGCTCACCGTATTTTATAGCGGCGGCAAAGTCTGCATGGCTCGGACGCGGGACCGTCATCTTATCCCCGTATGAGGACGAGCGCTGGTTTGTATTTTCGATAATGGAGCATATCGGATATCCGTTTGTATACCCGTCGGACACACCGCTCACAATGCGCGGAATATCCGCTTCGCGTCTTTTGGTTGAAAAGCGCCCACCGGGAGCGCGGCGTTCCATAAACGCCCCAATATAGTCAAGGTCCAGCTTCACACCTGCCGGGAATCCGTCGATAACAACGCCTATTCCCTCTCCGTGCGATTCACCGAAAACGGAGAGCTTTAATTTTGAACCGTAGACCGATGCCATTTTTACGTCACTTCCTTGGTTTTATCAGATATTTTCAAGCATATCGAAGCTGTCTGAAAGGAACGACTGAAGTTCCTCTGCCGTGAGCTGACGCTGTGCGAGAAGTGCCAATGTATATATCTGCTTTGCGAGCTTACTTGCCTTTTCCTCATCAGCGGAAAGAACATCCTCAAGGCGCTTTATAAGCGGACTTGCCGCATTTACAACAAGATTTATCTCCGTGGGGAACTTGAAGTCATCCGCCCCACCGCCGTTTCTGCGGTACATACGCATCATGTCTTCCATTCGGCGCGACTGCTCGGAAATATTGAGCACAGCGGGTATCTTTGCATTTTTAAGAAGCTCAAATGTTACCTTGAGGTTTTCGTCAGCGCTGACAGCTTTGAAAATCTCGGCAAGCTTTTCGTTTTCCGCCGCCTCGCCCTCTGCCTTGAGTGCTCCGGCAACGTCCGCGTCAATACGGACAAACTTCACGCCCGCATTTTCCTGCTCAACGATGTTTATAAACTGCGTGTCTATCATCTTGTCAAGCACAACAACATCTATTCCCTCATCAGCGAACATTGAGATGTACTGTGCCTGCGCGGTAACGTCTGCCGCGTAGTAAACGGTATTCTCGTGCTTTTCCTTTGCCTTTTCGAGATATTCGTCAAGCGTTACGAATCTGCCATCGGTTGTGGCATAGATAATTGCGGACTTTACTCTCTCATAGAACTTGCGGTCACGAAGAGAACCGTACTCAACGAATGTTTTGAGGTCAGTCCAAAGCTTTTCATAATTCTCGCGCTCGAGGTTAAACATAGACGTGAGCTTGTCCGCAACCTTTTTAACGATATGCGCGGAAATCTTCGCAACATATCCGCTGTTTTGCAGATAGCTTCTCGAAACGTTGAGCGGAAGCTCGGGACAGTCAAGTACACCTCTTAACATAAGCAGGAACTCGGGAATAACTTCCTTGATATTGTCCGCAACGAAAACCTGATTGTAGTAAAGCTTTACCTGTCCTTCAAGGCTCTCATACTCGTGCGAGAGCTGGGGAAAATAGAGTATTCCGCGAAAATTGAGCGGATAGTCTGCGTTAAGATGAATATGGAAAAGCGGCTCGCGGAAATCCGAGAATACCTTGTGATAGAATTCGTCATACTCCTCATCTGTACATTCGGAGGGGTTCTTCTGCCAGAGCGGATGAATATCGTTGACCGGTTTCACTTCTGCGTCAGCATTATCCTCGGACTCTTCCTTTTCTGTGTTAAGATATATCTCCACGGGCATGAACGAGCAGTATTTGTCGAGCATAGTGCGTATACGGTTCTCGTCAAGGAACTCCGCTTCGTCGTCCATGATATGCATAACAACGTCCGTGCCGCGCTCTGAGCGATAGTAATCAGTGGTTATTTCATATTCGCCCGCCTCGGAGCAAACCCATTTGACCGCGCTCTCGCTCTTGTAGGAGCGTGTGATAACGTCAACAGTGTCGCTGACCATAAACGCGGAGTAAAATCCGAGTCCGAAGTGACCGATTATACCGTCAGCCGCACCGTCGGTATTTTCGCCTTCATATTTTTCAATGAACTCAAGTGCACCCGAAAGCGCAATCTGACAGATGTAACGGCGAACCTCATCCTCGGTCATACCGATACCGTTATCGGAAACGGTAAGCGTCTTTGTCGCCTTGTCAACAGTTACAGTGATCTTATAGTTCGGTGCCTCTTCTATCTCAGCTTCGCCGAGAGATGCAAGACGCTTCATCTTTGTAACGGCGTCGCATGCGTTTGAAACTATTTCGCGAAGAAAGATTTCCTTCTCGGAATAGAGCCACTTTTTGATTATCGGAAATATGTGTTCGATCTCGACGGATATTCCGCCTTTCTCGGTATTTTTGATTTCGTCTGACATAATGCTGTACCTCTTTTTGTGTGTATTTTGCCATTTTCATTTTTGAACATAAAATCTCACTATATATTGTACCAAAAATCCTGCAATATGTCAAGGGGCTGTTACATTTCTGCAACAGCCCTTTTTGTTATGTTTTATTCTATGTTTCCAAGCACCGCCGGTCTGTCAAGTACCATAACGAAAATCGGAATGAGAAGAAGCTGGACTATAATCCCCGGTACAGCATTTGTTATCGCCCCGGCTATAAATGCCGCGAATGTGAACGCTTTGCCGCTTGCCATCATTGCAGCATACATCGCCGCTCCCCAAACAAGTCTTCCGACAATCATTGCCGCTATAAGCGAACAGTAGATGTACGGCTTCTTGCGAGGAAGAAGCTTGTGCATAAGGCCCGCCACAGCGCCGTACGCTGCAAGCTCAAACGCCATACAAACGGCTGTTGGAAATATCGGCGGCATACCGAGCGTCAGAGCACGAAATACCGGTGCGGCAAATCCCACCGCGAGCCCCCAAGGCCAGCCGCATATAAATCCGCAAAGCAGCACGGGAATGTGCATCGGACAAAGCATAGAGCCGATTTCGGGGATCTGTCCCGTCAGAAATGGCATAACGTAGGCAAGTGCCAGAAACAGCGCCGCAAGGACGGTTCTTTTGATTTTGCTGTGAATTTTCATATTGGTTCCTCCTAAAAAATGCAAAAAAGTGCCACTACCCCTTCTGAGATAATGACACCTTCATAGCATCTTTTTGAATTTATGGTATAAGTTTTTTCAAACCAAGCTTCTGCTCTGATGCCATTCTTCTGAACAGCAACATTATTTTATCACAAATGTCCTATTTTGTCAATAGTCTGACTTTTAAATAAGTTCCCGCAATTTTTCAATCGCATCGTCTATAAGCGCCGCGGTGCTCAAATTGCCGACACCTGCAACAATATTATCGCATTTGTTCATCGGAATGAGAATACGCACGGCATCCGACTGTCCAACGGCAAGCGCCATTTTCGGCGTTATCTCACCGAAAAGCGAATCCGCAATCACAATTCCGACAGGACCGATAATCACGTCCGCTTTTCTGCATGCGACAATAACCGGATTTTCGCCGGTTGCCGCATTTTTAGCCCCGGCTTTAAGCATAGCGGCAGTTGCGGCGGCATTTGTTCCTATCGCAGTGAGGCTGACACTCTGAAACTCTGCCAGAATATCCTTTACAAGCTGTGCACCAAGCTGACCGCCCTGTCCGTCGATAATCACTACATTCATACTTTCACATTCCTTGTCGTGATAACATTTGCGCCCGTGCCGAGGATGTTTTCAATCACGGTATCGCCTATTTTGGCATCAGGATCAACACGCACAGCGTTTATCTCCCTCATGCAGTCAAACAGCATCTCTTTGGGAATAGCGCGGTCAGTCTTAACCGGGACAACGCCGCCGCCTTTCACGGGAGCGGTAGTTGTAAGTGTACGCATAGGTGCCGTACATTCGTTTATGGCGTATACTTCGCCGCGCTTGCAGGTGTGTCCGGTAACGGAAAGTATGTTTTTGCCGTCAAGCTCTACTGTGAGCTGACAACCCTTGGGACAAACTATACAAGTGAGTTCACAAGTCATATATACCGCCTACCTTTCCTCATTCTCTATGGCAAATGTTATAGCGCCGTCCGAAGCATCAAGAAGCATCTCACGTGTCAGCGTGACAGTTTCCATTTCGCCCGGTGCGAGCTTCTGCTTTTTCTTGCCCACAAGCACCTTATCGCCGCTTTTCACCACAATGCGTGCATCACGGTAAACATCAGCAACACGGAAATACACCGTCACATCTTCATATGCGCTTATACGCTGCGGAACTGTGTAACGAACCTTTCCGTCAACCTGAAGCTTAATGTCGGCATCATTTTTCATATTGCCGCCAATGTATGCAGCTGCGGCTTTTCCGGCAATATCTGCTTCCTCGCAGGCGTAGTCAACAAGGTCATGCACATGCAAAACGTTGCCGCAGGAGAATATTCCGTCAACCTCGGTCTGTCTGTTCTGGTCAACAACAGCACCGTTTGTGATGCGGTCGAGCGGAATACCGGCACTCTTTGTAAGCTCGTTTTCGGGGATAAGACCAACCGATAACATAAGCGTGTCGCACGCGATATATTGCTTTGTTTCGGGAATAGGTCGGCGCTTTTCATCCACCTTTGCAATGGTAACACCCGTCACGCGCTCCTTGCCGTGAATCTCGGTTACTGTGTGACTTAACATAAGCGGAATACCGAAATCGTTGAGGCACTGCTCTATGTTTCTGATAAGTCCGCCCGAATACGGCATAAGCTCGCATACAGCCTTTACCTTCGCGCCCTCAAGCGTCATTCTTCTTGCCATAATAAGTCCGATGTCGCCCGAACCGAGGATAACCACCTCTTTGCCCGGCATATATCCGTCTATGTTCACAAACTTCTGTGCGGTACCCGCTGTAAAAATACCTGCCGGACGATATCCGGCAATATTGAGCGCTCCCTTGGGACGCTCACGGCATCCCATAGCGAGAATCACAGCCTTGGCTTCAAGGGTAAATATACCGTCCTCGCTGTTCATAGCGGTGACAACTTTATCGGGTGTGATATCAAGCACCATAGTGTTAAGCTTAAACGCAATACCGCGCTCGCGAACCTCTTTTTCGTAGCGGTACGCATATTCCGGTCCCGTAAGCTCCTCGCCAAAGCGGTGCAAACCGAATCCGTTGTGAATGCACTGGCGCAGAATACCGCCAAGACTCTTATCTCTCTCAAGTATGAGAATGTCGCGAAGTCCCGCGTTATATGCGGCAAGTGCGGCACTCATTCCGGCAGGGCCTCCTCCGATTATTACAAGGTCAATCTTTGACATATCAGAGTTCCCCCTTTGTTTTGCTGTAGTTGATTACGGAGCCCTTGCCGAATTTTGTTACGCTCTCAAACGGCACCCCACACTCGCGCGCTATTATCTCAATAACGCTCGGCGAACAGAATCCGCCCTGACATCTGCCCATACCGCTTCTTGTTCTGCGCTTGACGCCGTCAATATCACGTGCGCCGGGATTTCGGAGAATGGCATCAACAATCTCGCCCTCCGTAATGCCCTCACAGCGGCAGACGATCCTTCCAAAGCGCGGATTTTTCTTAATAATCTCGTTTTTTTCTTCAGTGGAAAGTTCCTTAAAATAATGCGTGGGCAACCGTGTGGGGTCATACTCTTTTTTTAGGCGTGCACCCATTCCAGAATCCAGCATCAACTTTTCAACATACTCTGCAATAGCCGGAGAAGCCGAAAGTCCGGGACTTTCGATTCCGGCAAGCGTGACAACATTGTCGCGCATACGGATAATAAAGTCGCCCTCATTTCCAACAGCGCGAAGTCCGCAGAAGGACGTGATAACCTTGTTAAAGGGAATATTTGCAACGTTTTCGCCGGCCTTTTGGTAAAGGGTTGCAAATCCCTCTGCTGTGACCGAAGTGTCCTCTTTGTCGTCAATATCCACGGCGGTGGGGCCTACGATAAGGTTTCCGTCAACTGTGGGGGAAATAAGAATTCCCTTGCCCATTTTTGTCGGGGTGTGGAAGATGGTTCTTTTGGTAAACTCTCCGCACTCCTTGTCAAGAAGCATATATTCTCCGCGCCTTGGATGAACCGTGAAATCAGCATCTCCCGTCATAGCGGCGATTTTGTCGGAATAAAGTCCCGCGCAGTTTATGATATATTTGGCCTTGACGCTCTTGCCGTCTTCCGAGGTAATAACGAAGCCTCCGTCCTCCCTTGAGATATTTGCAACACAGAAATTTCGTTTAAGCTTCGCCCCGTTATCCATAGCATTGCCCAGTGCGGCAATACAAAGCTCATACGGGCAAACAATAGCACCCGTGGGAGCAAGAAGCGCCACGGTAAGCTCGGGATTGAGATTCGGCTCAAGACGGTGAAGCTCTTCTCTCTCAACTATGCGAAGGTCACGGACTCCGTTGCGCACACCGCGCTCGTAAATCGCCTCAACCTCGGCACGCTCATGCTCAAAGCCTACGACGAGCGATTCGTTTTGCTTATATTTAACGCCAAGCTCACGTGCCACCTGTGGCATCATCTCCGAGCCGCGCACGTTAAGCTTTGCCTTGAGGGAACCCTCAACCGCATCAAAACCCGCGTGAACGATAGCGCTATTTGCACGTGTCGCGCCCATGGCGACATCGTTTTCTTTTTCGAGGATGTATATGCTGAGCTCATATTTGGAAAGCGCTCGCGCCACCATGCCGCCGACAACACCGGCACCGATTATAACTATATCGTACATAATTCTCACTTTACCTTGAATAATTTAAATAATAACTTCTGTTAAGCCTTTAAGGCTTTCGGACTGTGCACAGCTTACTTTTATCGACTCATAGCTGTCCTCCGGCGGACAGAGAGTCGGCTTTTCACCGGCTTCGATGCAGTGGCAAAAATATTTTATCTCACCTTCAATGGCATCGTCGGCGAAGAATTCGGAAAACTCCTCTTTCTCATACGGGTTAAAGTTATCGCCGGGGATGTACGCAGTAACGTCAGCTCCCCTGTTTTTAATAAATCCGCGCTCAAAAAGGACGTCTATTCCGCGCTCGGACGGTAAATCTTTCACATCTCTCCAGCTTGCCGATGCCAGAACCGCCTTATCGGCATAGGTGTAGACAGTGCGGCAAAGTGTGTCGCTTCCAACGGTGAATACACTCTTCGGTGCGCCGAAAAGTCCCACGATCATATCGGTATCGTGAATTTGAGTATCTCTGACGATTCCGCCCGACAAGGCGGGATTTGCAAGCCAGCTTCCAACGCTCCAATTCGGCATGCCGTGCTCTCTCCATGAGGTGTAGGAAAGAACCTTTCCGAATCTTCCGTCCGCCACGCATCTTCTTATGTATTCATATCGCTTGGTGAAACGCTCACAGTGGCCTATCATAAGCTGAAGATTTTTTGCCTTTGCAAGCTCCAGCATCTCGCGTGCTTCATCGGCATTTGACGCAAACGGCTTCTCGCAAAGTACATTTATGCCATGTTCCATAGCCGCCACGGAAGCGTCACGGTGGAGATAGGTGGGCAGACATACCGATACAAGATCTATATGCTCCCTCTCGAACATTTCATTATAGTCGCTGTAGAATTTGCATCCGTATTCCTCGGACAGCGCCTTTCCGGTTTCTTCGTCATTTGAGCATATAATCAGCTCTTTTACGACATTTTTGAGAACTCTGATGTGATGTTTACCCATAGAACCGGTACCGAGTACCGCAGCTGTAAAATCGTACATAATATCATTTCCCTTCTGAAACATTCAATAATTTTCCGTTATACACTTTAATTTAATTGTACGCTTTTTTTAAAATTCAGACAAGAAAATATGTTATCAAATATAGCAAAATTGTCACGGCACAAACAAAAAAGAGGACAGATTCAGATAAAATCCGTCCTCTTATAGCCTAAGAGTTATATTTCCCCACTCTTTTTTGCGTATTTGGTAGGTGTAGTGTTCATTAGCGCTTTATACACGTTGTTAAAGGTGCGAATACTCTGAAATCCGCTCTCCAAAGCCGCCTCGGTTGCACTCGCGCCGTTTTTCAACAGATAATTTGCGTTTGTGATGCGAAGCGTGTTTATGTAATCCGTAACCGACACGCCCGCATATTTTTTGAATATTGCGGCAAGGTGTCCGCGTGAAAAATACAGCTCCTTGGAAATTGAAGTAACCGTCACTTCTTCCTTGTAATGATTATTTATGTATTCTGCTATGCGGTAAAAATCCTGCTTCTCTTTATTTTTGGAGAATACGCTTTCCGTTGCGGAAAAATTCCGTTCAAGCAGCAGATACAGCGATGCGGCAATTCCGGAAAGAAAAGGATTTTCCAAGGTATTCTCCGCATTATCCTCATCTTCCAGAAGGTTAAAAAGTGTCGTGATTTTCTCTTCAAGCCCGGGGACAGCGAGGATTTCCTCGCGCTTTATATGAATTTTAAGCGGCGCTATGCTCGCGCTGAAGTTAAGCAGAATCTTCAGCGGAAACTGAAAAATTCTGATGAGTGAGCCGCCGTCCGGAATTAAAAACTGGTGGATAACATGCTCGTTTATCGCGATAATGTCACCCTCTTTGGCATCATAAAGCACGCCGTCAACTCGGAATGTAGCCGGAGTTTTCAAAAGCTGGCATATCTCGTAGTTTTCATGCCAGTGGAACTGCTTTGCACGCGGGGTAAAATTTATGGTATGACACGCGATCTCATATCTGCCAACCTCTTGGATGATCTCCATACGGCACCTTCCTTTCACGTTTTATCAAAACCATTATACCACATACATTTACATTTGTAAATAGCAAAATGATCCCCGTCGGACATATTTCGACGGGGATCACCTATTTTTTTGCGCTGAAAAAATCAGTCAATGTCAACGGACTTGCCACTTCTCGCGGACTCGTAGAGCGCGTCGAGAATCTTCATGATAACTACGCCATCCTCGGCAGGAGAGATGCACTTTGTGCCGTTAAGACAGCAGTCAACAAAGTGCGCCATTTCATCATAGAAAAGATCCTTGCCCTTTTCGTAGGTGCTTGCATCGATTGCAACGTCTGTCATAAAGCCGTTTATATTTGTATAGAACTTCATTGTGTCAAGGTTAAAGCCGCCCTTGGTTCCGCAGAGTGTACGTCCCAGCGAATCGCCTGAAACACCGAGGTTAAGGTTGTATGAGCACTCAAGAAGCGTGGAAGCTCCGTTGTCGTAGCGAATAATTCCAACTGCGCTCGACTCAACATTGCAAACATCACGCTTGGGATCCGATCCTTCCGGATACCAGCTAACTCTGGTCTTCAGATTTGCACGGTCCTCATGAAGCTCGCTGTTTGAAACACAGTATACGGATACAGGCTTCGGATTGCCCATGAGATAGCGGATAAGGTCAAGCGGATGAACGCCGATATCAATGATCGGACCGCCGCCGGACTTGGACTTGTCGGAGAACCAGCCGCCGGGATTACCGTGACGGCGCAGATAGGAAGCCTTTGTGAAGTATATGTCGCCGAGATAGCCGTTGTCGATAAAATCCTTGGCAATAACAGCCTGCTTTGAGAAACGTGTGACAAAGCCGAGCATGAGAAGCTTGCCGTTTTTATCAGCGGCATCCTTCATTGCCTGCGCCTCTCCCGCATTCATTGCCATAGGCTTTTCGCAGAGAACATCAAGTCCTGCATTGAGAGCCGCAATTGTACACTCTGCGTGAGAGCAGTTCCATACGCAAACGTCAGCAGCGTCAAGCTCCTCGAGCTTCAGCATCTGATCAAGGGATGTATAACGTCTGACGATACCGTACTTGTCTGCGGTTTTGTTGAGCACCTCCTCGTTGATATCACAAGCCGCAACCACCTCAACATTCGGCATTTTTGCGTAAGCATCAAGATGCGTTTTGGCAATATTGCCCGCACCTATCATGGCAAGTCTGAGTTTTTTCATTGTTTATATCCTCCCTCTAATTGTTGGCTATAATACCTTTAAGATAATTTGCCGCTGTTACTATATCCGCCGCGGGATCGACCCCGACCTCACGCTCTATAGTAAGAAATCCTTTGTAACCGATATCCTCAAGTGCCTTGAGATAAGCCGCAAAGTCAACGCTTCCGCTGCCGAGTGCAACCTCCTCAAAGTGTTTCACGCCGCGAACCTCCTCCGGTATCGGATGTACCACGCGGTACACATATTCGGGATTGCAAGGCGCAAGATTTACGCCGTCCTTTGCATGAGTGTGAACTATGTAGTCCTTGAGGTTATAAACCGCGCGAACGGGATCGTCACCGGTTACCATAACGAGATTTGCCGGATCAAGATTTACCGCAACGCCCTTTGAGCCAAGGCTATCGAGGAATCCCTTGAGAACCGCCGAGGTTTCCGGACCTGTTTCGATAGCGAAATGAGCATTTACGCTGTCCGCATATTCAGCAAGCTTTGAGCATGCCTCTTGCATTATCTTGTATCTGTCGTGTGTGGGATCGGACGGAACAACACCGATGTGAGTTGTAACGATGTTGGTGTCAAGCTCAAGTGCAAGGTCAATGATGCGCTTCGACTTTTCGATGCTCTCGGGATTTTGCTCAGGATTACCGAATCCGTGACCGAGGTCACCGCAAAGTGCGGAAAATTTAAGTCCGTGGTCCTTTACATAGCCAAGAAGCTCACGCGCCTTTGCACCCGAAAGATTTTCCGGAGAATTCTCGCCTTTTGTTGCATACATCTGAATACCGTTAAGTCCAAGCTCTGCCGCCTTTTTTACAGCTTCACGTGTAGGCAGGCGGAAGGACTCGAGCAGTACGCCTATCGGGAAATTGTACATAAACATACCTCCTTGAAATAATTTTTGCAATTTATTTTCAAAACCTCTTGCTTTTTTTCTACTGATATTATACAATAGTTTTATAGATTTGGCAAGACAAAATTTTGCTCAAATTTAACACTATATTGCCCGGAGGCCTTTTTATGTCAAGCAGCACTTTATTCGCCGCACCTAAAGATAACCTTCCACCAACGGACGTGTATGTCGGTGACAGCCACTATGAAGCGCACGTAATACCTGACCCTGCCCATCCCTATGTTTATCACTTCGGAAACATATGCGTTATGCCCCACTGGCACGAAAACGTTGAAATACTGTATTTTCACGGCGAATGCGGAATCATCTGCGACCGCCAATCATACGCCGTAAACAGCGGCGATATTGCCATTGTAAATTCAAACACGCTCCACGCCATACCAAAGTGTAACAATGTAACACACGATTGCCTGATTATCGACAGTGCATTTCTCGCAAAATGCGACATAAATATCTCCGAGATAAAATTTGATACAGTCATCACCGACAAAAAGGCCACAGAGCGTTTTGTCTCGGCAATGGACGAAATAGTAAAAATGCGCGACGGAGATGAATACGGCGCCGCGTCAGTAAAAGCGGCAATACTCACTTTAATGGTTCACCTTTGCCGCGAGTATTCAATACCGGACGCCGTCGATCACGTTCACAGCGACACGATAAAGCGTGCTATCGCCTATATAAAGTCACACTATGAGGAGCCTCTCACAATCGATTCAATAGCGGCAAATGTAAACGTAAGCAAATTTTATTTTTGCCGTGAGTTCAAGCGTGAAACAGGCTATACTGTGGTGCACTATATAAACAATCTTCGCTGCCGCGAGGCACAGAAGCTCCTTCGCAGAGGAAACCATACGGTTGGAGAAACAGCGAGAATGTGCGGATTTGAAAACATCTCTTATTTCACACGCACATATAAGGAGATAATCGGATACACCCCCACAGAGTCTAAAAACGGCAATGATCTCATAAAAGCGGAAAAATCAAGGAAAAATGACGGTTGATGTTGACAAAGTGAGATTTTTCTGATACAATAATTTTTGTAAAATAATATTGAAAAGGAGATATATCATGGCTAAAGACAAAATAAAAATCCCCAAGGTTTCCTTCTTTACCGATTTCAAGAATTTCATCACTAAGGGCAACGTACTCGACATGGCAGTCGGTGTTGTTGTAGGTACAGCGTTCAACGCTATCGTAACAGGACTTGTAAAGAACATAATCACTCCTCTTATGACCTACTTCACAAGCGGCGTTTCCATCAACGAATGGAAATACGTTCTCCGTGAGGCTGTACCTGCTGACGAAGCAGCAGGCATCGCAGAGGTTGCCGAAATTTCCATTATGTACGGTCTGTGGATCCAGACTATCATCGACTTCCTCATCATTGCATTCTCCATTTTTGTTACCATCCGCGTAATAAAGGGAATGGAGCGCAAACTCAACGCCAAGAAGCTCGCTGAGGAAGAGGCTGCTGCCGCTGCAAAGAAGGCAGAGGAAGATGCAACGGCTGCCGAGGCTGCTGCCGCTGCTGAAGCGAAGGCTGCTGCCGACAAGGCTGCTCTTGAAGAATTCTACGCAAATATCCGCCAGATCAGAGATTCTCTCAAGAAATAAGTACACATACATGGGACCGCTCATTTTGAGCGGTCCTTTTTCTTTGCTGTCATTAAAGCTCATTCTTTTGCATATAGTGTTACAAACAACACTTTAAAGAGGTGAGCCACTTGTTTTATGACTGCGATGAGAGGGCCAGACGGCTAGCAGAATACCTTATCAGCAAAAAAAGCACGGTGAGAAGTACCGCCGCCGCATTTGGAATAAGTAAATCAACAGTACATAAGGACGTAGCCGTACGTCTTGCTAAAATAGATCCCGCACTGCACACAGAAGTTATGAAGATTCTCTGTCTTAATCGGGAGGAGCGCCACATTCGCGGCGGGGATGCAACAAAACGCAAATATGAACTTGTAAAAAAAATGAAGACTCAGCCGTAAGATTTTCTTGCGGCTTTTTTGTATTCTCCCCCTTGCTTTTGATATATGTATGTGGTATAATTATTTCGTTACGCTAAAAAATAAACTATAACCAAGTAACAAACGGAGAATACAAATGAAGTATATTCATCAGATAACGCTCATCTGCGCCATATCGTTCTGCGGTGAGCTGCTTAATCGGATAATACCGCTTCCCATTCCCGGAAGCATCTACGGGCTTGTCATGCTGTTTTTACTGCTTCTGACGGGCATTGTCAAGCTGAGTCAGGTAAAGGACGTTGGAGATTTTCTCATAACGCTCATGCCGATAATGTTTATCGCCCCCATAGTGGGACTCATTGAATATTTTGACGAGTTCCGCGAGTTTATCATCCCAATGCTCCTTGTGGCAACGGTGAGCACTCTGCTTGTAATGGTGGTTACGGGACACGTTTCCCAGGCGCTTATCCGACACAAGGATAAAAAGGAGGCAGACAAAAATGTTAAATGAGCTTGCATCCTCTGTTTCTTTTTTCGGACTCTTTCTGACCTGCGTCGTATTCATCGGTGTGTCGTGGGTTTGCAAAAAAACAAAAATTTCGTTTATCAATCCGATTTTCATAAGCTGTGCGGTAATTATCGTGCTCTTGCTTGTAACGGGAATTGATTCCCAGGTTTTCATCCACGGCAAGAAGACCGACTACGGTTACGACGGCACCGGCGCCGCATTTTTGCAGGTACTTCTAACTCCCACCACCGTATGTCTTGCCATACCGCTTTACGAAAAACTGTCCTATCTCAAAAAGTATCCGCTTGCAATAATAGCCGGTATTTTTTCGGGAGCTGTGACCAGCCTTGGAACTGTCCTCGCCGTCGGCGTAATGTTCGGGCTTTCGTATGAGCAGTTCGTCACCCTTTTGCCAAAATCCATAACAACAGCAATCGCCATTGACATTTGTGCGGAGCTTGGCGGCATCGTTTCGCTCACCGCGGCTATCATAGCTTTGACGGGAATGTTCGGAAATGCCACCGCCGCTGTTGTAATGAAAATTTTCAAGATAAAGCACCCCGTTTCCGTGGGACTTGCGTGCGGAACCGCCGCACACGCTATCGGAACAGCAAAGGCACGCGAATTCGGAGAAATCGAGGAAGCCATGAGCGGTCTGTCAATCGCGGTCTGCGGACTTATCACGGTGGTTTTAGCTCCTATGGTGGCGGCAATTCCGATATAAAACCGTATATTTTGATAACACATGCGCCAAAACATCTGCCGTTCCGGTTGTTTTTGGCGCATCTTTGTTATTTTGTTGACAATTTGCATAAAATGATAAGTCGGAGTAAATTTCTTTGTTAATTTCGTCATTTTTGCTCTTGCAATATATAAAAATATATAGTATAATGTAATAGTGATATAATTCTTCGAAATTCACAATTTCAAAAAAGAGGTGAACCGTGTGGCACTGACCTTCAAAGGCGGTATACATGTAAACGAATATAAAAATACACGCGGTTGTCCGGTCGTGGCTATGCCCGCCCCGGCTACCGTTTCCATACCCATGTCGCAGCACATCGGAGCGCCGGCTGTTCCGTGCGTAAACGTGGGTGATATTGTTGATAAGGGACAGGTTGTCGGAACAGTTGAGAATGGGCTTGGATGCCCGGTACACGCAAGTGTTTCGGGTAAGGTCATAAAGATTGACGAGAAGAACGGTCCGAATGATACCAAAATTCGCTCCGTTGTAATTGAGAATGACGGACAGGACCGCCTTCACGAGAGCGTAAAGCCATGGGGCAAGCGTCTTGCCGAAACAACTACCGAGGAGATTATCGAAATAGTCCGTGCCGCTGGTATATCCGGCATGGGCGGCGCAACGTTCCCCACATATGCAAAAATCAGCTCGGCTATAGGAAAGGTTGACACAGTTATCGTCAACTGCGCAGAATGTGAGCCGTTTATAACGGCTAACCACCGCTTACTGCTTGAAAATCCGAGCGCCGTGATAAACGGACTTAAAATACTCATGAAAGCGTTTTCTCTGCGCTCTGCCATTATCGCAGTGGAAGACAACAAGCCCGATGCAATAAGAAGACTCAAAGCAAAGCTTACGGGCAGTAATCTTATCAGAGTGGAAACGCTGAAGACCAAATATCCCCAGGGCGACGAGCGTCAGCTCATCTATGCCGTCACCGGCAAACAGCTCGCCGCGGGAAAGCTTCCCTCTGAGGTGGGATGCTGTATTTTCAACGCCGAAACCTGTGCGGCAATCTACAACGCGATGGCATACGGCATGCCGCTTATCGCGCGTATCGTAACGGTTGACGGCGACTGCATAAGATATCCGCAAAACGTATATGTCCCCATCGGAACATCGTATAAAGACCTCATTGATTTCTGCGGAGGTCTTGTACTCGAGCCCCAGAAGATAATCGACGGCGGACCGATGATGGGTAAGGCGCAGTGGGACATAAACGCATCCGTTACAAAGGGTACTTCTGCACTCCTCGCTCTGTCCGACGGCTTCGAAGCAAAATTCGAACAGCCGCCCACATGCATCAGATGCGGACGCTGTGTAAGAGGCTGTCCAATGCGACTGCTGCCGAGCTATCTCGCAACATTCTCAATGCAGAATAAGCTCGATGAGGCAGAAGAATTCAACATATCAAGCTGTATCGAATGCGGAAGCTGTTCCTACAGTTGTCCGGGACATGTACCGCTCGTGCAGTATATCCGTGCCACGAAGATCAAGATTGCCGACAGAAAACGTGCAATGCAGGCGGCACTTGAGCAAAGCAAGATCAAATAAGCCAATACGGCGAGAAAATAAATTTTCACGCATGGAAAGGAAGCTTTTGCAGGTGTAGTTGTATCTGCGCGAAAGCTATGGTTGTTATTATGGCAAAAAAATCTAACAACAAAAATACAGAGCCAAAAACAGAACCTTCCGGGTTTAATCAGACCGACTTAAAAAAAGCGGCTGAGAAAGCGCTTTCGTCCCTTGTCAATGAATCAGCAAGCAACGTATCTGTCGAAAATGAAGACATTTCAAAGAAAGTATCCGCAGCGCTTTCAAAGGTTGCAGATTCAACCGGAGAAGATTTCCTCGACATACAGTTTGACTCCGACGGGGAAGACAGTTTTTTTCTCGACGAAGCAGCAGAAACAGGGGAAGAGCAAGAACCCGAAGTTCCGGGCGTTGACTATCCCGAGCTATTAACCGTAACACCGTCCCCGCATATCCGCACACACACCACAACACGCGCTATCATGCTTGACGTTTGCATAGCGCTCATGCCGGCGCTTATCTGGGGCGTCTACATTTACGGATGGCGCGCACTCACGGTAACGCTCGTTTCCGTTATCTTTGCGGTTCTTGCGGAATTTGCTTATGAAAAGCTTCTTAAAAAGCCGGTTACCGTACTTGACTTTTCCGCGGTTGTAACGGGAATCATACTCGCGCTCAACCTGCCGGCAACAGTTCCGCTGTGGCTTCCGGCTGTGGGTGCAGTGTTTGCAATAGTCGTTGTTAAGCAGCTCTTTGGCGGACTTGGCAAAAACTTTATGAATCCCGCGCTCACGGCAAGAGTATTCCTCTTTGCGTGGCCCGCGTTTATGAACACGTTTGCTGCAGTGGGAGAAAAATTCTCCGCATTCGCTATCGGTGCCCCCGATGTTGTGGCAAGCGCAACAACACTTTCTTCGCTGAACGAAGGCGTAGCACCCGCAAACCAAACCATATTCGATGCCATTATCGGCTATGAGAACGGATGCATCGGTGAAGTTTCCGCGTTTCTGCTTGCCGCAGGCTTTGTGTACATGCTCGTTCGACGCGTTGTAACATGGCATATTCCCGTGGCTTACATAGGAACGGTGTTCGCACTCACGTTTATCTTCCCGCTTGGTACAGATCCGCTTAATTTTGCGCTCTGGCAGATATTCTCCGGCGGCTTGTTCCTCGGCGCCATTTTCATGGCAACCGATTACGCTACATCCCCGATAACCAACAAGGGCCGCATTATATACGGCATCGGATGCGGTGTGCTCACGGTACTCATCCGCTACTTTGGCGGTTATCCCGAGGGCGTGTCCTTCTCTATTCTCATAATGAACCTGCTCGTGTGGTACATCGACCGCTACACGAAGCCCACAAGATTCGGAGGTGGAAAGATTGCAAAAGCAAAGTGATGTTAAATTCATCCTCGGCATTACAGTAAAGCTGCTTATAATAAGCACGGTAACTGCACTGCTTCTGTCTTGTGTAAATGCGCTCACCAAGGATAAGATCGCAGAAAATATTGCAAAAGAAAAAAATGCGGCAATCGAGTCCATCTTCACACAGTTTACACTTTGTGAGCCCATGGAGCCTGCCCCCGATGGCATTTCCGCGCTTTACGAAATATATTCAGATTCCGAAAAGATCGGATACGCCGCCGAGCTTAACACTATGGGCTTCGGAGGCGAGATGACCGTTATGGTCGGCGTTGACTCAAGCGGCAAGGTCGTGGGTGTCAAGCTTATTTCCCATTCGGAAACCCCCGGACTCGGAAACCGTGTCGGTGAAGCTGCTCATCTTTCACAGTACACCGGTCGGGACAGCGAATCCATTAAATCCGGAATCGACGTTATAACCGGCTCTACCATTTCGAGCAACGCAATCCGCGACACGGTGGAAAAGGCAATTTCGCTCCACAGCTCTGTTTTCGGTGAGGGGGGTGCGAAATGAGTAAGTACACAGCTAAAGACTTCAAAAATCAGATGCTTGACGGGCTTTTCTTTAAAAATCCCGTATTCATGCAGCTTCTCGGTATGTGTGCAACGCTCGCCGTTACCACATCGGTAACTAACGCGATAGGCATGGGACTTGCCACCACGGCAGTTCTTATATGTTCAAACGTGTTTATATCCCTGCTTCGCAAATTCATCCCCAAGCAGATACGAATAGCATCGTATATCGTAATCATCTCCGGATTTGTAACCGCGGTTCAGCTTCTCATCAAAGCATATCTGCCGGACCTTGACAAATCCCTCGGACTTTTCATTCCGCTTATCGTTGTAAACTGTATCATCCTCGCGCGTGCGGAATCCTTCGCATCAAAGAATTCCGTACTTCCCTCCGCCATAGACGGCGTTGCAATGGGACTCGGATTCACACTCGCGCTGATACTGCTTGCCGCTGTACGTGAGCTTCTCGGCTCCGGAAACTTTGCCGGAATCCCCGTACTCCCTGAGGCATATGAGCCGGCAATAATCTTTATTCTCCCGTCCGGCGCATTTTTAACGCTCGGCTGTCTTATTGCAATCATGAATAAGATAATGGGAACTATCAAAGAAAAGCAGAAGGCTAAAAAAGAAGCCGAAAAACGCGCCGAGATAGAAGCACAAATCGCCGCAGAAAACCAGGCGGCAACGGGAAGCGTCACCGACGATGGCACAGAGATCAGCACAAAGGAGGAAGCGTAAATGGATTATTTAGTTGAAGTTTTGCTCCTCATGCTCACGGCTGTGCTTGTGGAGAACTACATATTCGTTAAATTTCTCGGAATCTGTCCGTTCCTCGGCGTGTCCGAAAAGCCGGATACGGCGCTTGGAATGGGTTTTGCGGTAATGTTCGTCATGACGCTCTCGAGTGCGGCAACATGGCTTGTGTATCATCTGATGCTCGCGCCGTTCGGACTTGAGTATCTTGAAACTATCGCGTTCATACTCATAATCGCATCTCTTGTACAGCTTATCGAAATGTTTCTTCGTAAGTTCGTTCCCGCTCTTTACGGAGCGCTCGGTATCTACCTGCCGCTCATCACAACAAACTGTGCGGTGCTCGGTTCGGCGCTTCTCAACATACAGAACGACTACGATTTTGTGAAGTCCCTTGCATACGGATTTTCCTCGGCAGCGGGATTTACGCTTGCTATCGTAATATTCGCCGGTGTTCGCGTGCGTATATCGCTCGCAAGACCTCCGAAAAGCTTCCGCGGCACACCGATCGCACTCATCGCCGCAGGACTTATCGCGATGGCATTCTCCGGATTTTCCGGCATGAAGTTCTGATTTATCGCTAAGACGGGAAAGGAATTACCAATGATAGAAAACATTCTCTTCGCTGTTATGTGGTTTGCTATCCTCGGCGCTGTTATGGGTCTGCTTCTCGCAATAGCTTCAAAGGTGTTCTTTGTGAAAACCGAGGAAAAGGTTGCTGAAATATCCGAGCTTCTGCCCGGCGCAAACTGCGGCGGATGCGGATATGCAGGATGTACGGCACTTGCCGAGGCTATCGCAAACGGCGAGGCTAAAACATCCGCGTGCGTTGCCGGTGACGAGGAGCTGGCTGCAAAGCTTGCCGCAATAATGGGTGTACCTGCAGAAAAGCCGATACGTCTTCGCGCACAGGTTATGTGTTCCGGAACCGCGGAATATGCCAAGAAAAAGTACATTTATAACGGTGCCGAGGATTGCTTTGCCGCTTCGAAAATGAGCGGCGGCGATAAGATTTGTCCTAACGGCTGTACCGGTCTTGGTACGTGCATCAATGCGTGCATATTCGATGCAATAAGCGTTGTAAACGGAGTTGCGGTTGTTGATTATGAAAAGTGTCAGGCGTGCGGACGCTGCGTTGAAGCGTGTCCGAAGCACATCATCCGCCTCATCCCGTATGAGTCAAAGCACTGGGTTGGCTGCATGTCCGTTGACAAGGGCGCTGTAACGAGAACATACTGCGAGGTTGGCTGCATAAGCTGTCACCTTTGCGAAAAAGCCTGCAAGCATGATGCTATACACGTAAACGGCGGTGTCGCCGCTATCGACTACGATAAATGCGTGCAGTGCGGCGACTGTGTTGCCAAGTGCCCCAGAAAGATAATCTGGTCCGACAGAAAACAGCGCGTGAGCGCGGTAATACAGCCACACGAAATCAAGGATATTTAACCGATATTGGGTGCAGCACGGATGTGCTCACCCTTTTGTCGCATTTTGTGATAGGAGCGGCGCATGATAAAACTGTATATTTGCAGGTGCACTATAGAAAACGAGCACGCTGCGGCGGCGGAGCTTGCGCGTTATGCGCTCTTTGATGTATGCGGCATCTCTGCCGAACTAAAAAAGGACAAAAACGGGAAACCGTACTTTGACGGCTTCCCTGCTCACATAAGCCTTTCCCACTCAAACGGACGATGCCTTGCGGCAATATCCGACGTTGAAATCGGTGCCGATATTGAAGAAATAGACGGCGAAGATGAACGTCTTCTGCGTATCGCAAGCCGATATTTTACACCGGATGAAGCCGAGTATGTCAAAGTGTCCCCTGTGAAGCGTTTCTTTGAGATTTGGTGTAAAAAGGAAAGCTATATAAAATACACCGGCGAGGGATTTTCATGTCCCCTCTCGAGCTTTTGTGTGTTTGACACCGACATGTCATACTCATATTTTGAATTTGACGGATACGGTATCGGTGTTTGTTCAAAAGAAAAAGTTGCCGAACATCCCACCCTTGTGGATATTTCGTCTATAGATAAACAGTAGTTTAGGAATTGGAGAAAATATGCGAACTCTTTATATAAAACAAAACGATGCCGGACAGCGGCTCGACAAATTTCTTACAAAAGCTGTAAAAGCGCTCCCAAAGTCGCTTATGTACAAAGCCATACGCACAAAAAAAATCAAGGTCAACCGCAAGCGTACGGAAATCGGCTATATCCTAAACGAGAGCGACTCCGTGGAGCTTTTCATCGCGGAAGAATTTTTCTCTGACACAGCCACAGAAGAGGCGTTCATGAAGCTGACGCCGCGTCTTGATATCGTGTATGAGGACGACAACATCATGCTACTTGACAAGCGTCCGGGGCTCATTGTCCACTCGGATGACAAGGAGGACGTAAACACGCTCATAAGCCACGTCAAGGCGTATCTATACCGCAAGGGAGAATATGACCCGAAAAACGAGCAATCCTTCGCTCCGGCGCTGTGCAACCGTATCGACCGCAACACCGGCGGTATCGTAATAGCGGCAAAAAATGCCGAAGCACTTCGCATAATGAACGAGAAGATAAAAAACGACGAGCTGTCAAAATTCTATCTCGCGGCAGTACATGGCAGGCTCCCGAAAAAGTCGGATACACTCACGGGTTATCTCAAAAAGGACAGCGCAAACAATATTGTTGACATCATACCCACCCCAAGACAGGGCTATAAGCAGATAATCACGAAATACCGCGTAATTGACGAAAAGCGCGATCTGTCACTCGTTGAGGTCGAGCTTGTCACCGGGCGCACGCATCAGATACGCGCGCACTTCTCATCTATCGGTCATCCGCTTCTTGGCGACGGCAAGTACGGCATAAACCGCGACGACAAAAAGCTCGGCTATAAATTTCAGGCGCTTTTTGCATACAGACTCGAATTCCGTTTCAAGGAACACGGCGGCGCGCTTGACTATCTGAACGGTAAGAGCTTCAGTATAGACCGCGACAAAATATGGTTTCTTGAAGAATTTAAATAATATCGCAAGTATGTTCCATGAATATTCACAGTATTGTGATATAATCACGTATGATATTATCGTGAATACTTGTATTTTGCGAAAGGAATAAAGCTCCATGCAAAAGGTTTTTAAATATATATACACGCCTATAAAAAAGTTTACGGATGCACCGCTTAAATTTGCCATACCGATAATAGCGGCAGTCGCATTCATTTTCAATCTCATACTTGAAATATGTGCAAGACATTCTCTGATTAATGCGCTTATACACACCGTCACAGCGCCACATATGTTTCTTGCAAACTTCAGCATCCTGTTTGCAACGATGATGCTCTGTCTGCTCTTGAAGCGCCGCATTGCAATGCTCACGCTTGTATCGGTGCTCTGGCTGGCACTCGGTATCACAAACGCCGTACTCATCAGCTTCCGCCCTTCTCCCCTCTCGGCAATAGACTTCCTTATAATGAGCGAGGCACTCGACGTTGTTGATGCCTACTTATCTATACCAACCATTATACTTATCTGCGTGGCTATAGTTGCTGTAATAGCCGGCATCGTGATTTTCTTTATCAAATGCCCGAAGAGCAAGGTGAACTACACCGCATCTTTAATAAGCGTCGGTGCGGCGGCAGTGCTGTGCGCAGTCATGATGCTTGTTGTATCCGCAATACCGCTACAGTCGCAGAATGTTATCGTATCATATGACAAAAAGGGATTTGCATATTGCTTCACAAGAAGCATATTCGTCCACGGCGTGGAAAAGCCTGACGACGAGGCAATAGATAAAAAAGACGAGTTTATGGATAAGTTGGACGATAACGATAACACTCCCGTATACGTTGATATGTCAAAGGCCCCCAACGTTGTGGTTGTACAGCTTGAATCCTTCTTTGACCCGAAGCTTGTGAAAGGCGTTGAATTTTCAAGAGATCCCATTCCGTACTTTTCCAAGCTCAGAGATGAGTGCATCTCCGGTGCTCTTCAGGTTTCACATATCGGTGGCGGCACCGCAAACGTTGAGTTTGAATTTCTCACGGGTATGAATCTCGATCACTTCGGACTGGGTGAGTTCCCGTACACCACGGTACTCAAAAACAGAGCCTGCGAAAGCATCGCCGCAAATTTCAAGGCAATAGACTACTCCACACACGCAATACACAACCACACCGGTGTATTCTACGGAAGAAACATTGTATACCCGAATCTCGGATTTGACACATTCACACCGCTTGAGATGATGTCAGGCATCAAGCGCACCTATCTTACATGGTGTACAGACGATATTCTGATCGGTGAAATAAACTCCGCACTCAACTCAACCGAAGGACCTGACTTCGTATTCGCCGTAAGCGTCGAGGGTCACGGCGGTTATCCTCACTGGAAGGTTGACGATATTGTCCCGAATCTTGATGATCCGATAGACGTATACGGTCTTGAGGATCCGAAGGAATACTATCAGTACTACTTCTACGCAAACCTTATAAATGACATGGATAAAGCCATTGAGGGCATCTGCGATCTCATGGATCAGACTGGCGAGCCCTACGTTCTCGTATTCTACGGCGACCACCTCCCCGCGCTTCCGCTTACAGAGGAACAGCTTGAAAGCGGTAACCTCTACCAAAGCGAATACATTATTAAAACCAATCTCACACTCGACGGTCTTTTAGAGGACGGAGATGTAAACTCTCTCGACCTCGATCTTGAAACATATCAGCTTGCGGCGTATATCCAGAAGCTTTGCGGTGTGTCAGAGGGCGATATCACAAAGCTCCACCAGCATGAATTTGAAACCGGCGAGATGTACGATGACATTCTCAAAACCCTTACCTACGAGCAGCTTTACAGCGAGGATGCCACGCATCAAGCAACAGATATGGTTATCGGAACAAGATATCCGATAATTGATTCATTTGAATACTCCGCGGGTTCGCTGTATGTCTACGGACTGGGCTTCAACGAATACAGTAAGGTAATAGTTGACGGAGACGCCAAAGATACTCTGCTCATGGACGACTGTACGCTTATGGTTAAGGATGTAAATTCCAAGCCCGAGGATATCGAGGTTGCACAGATAGCAACGGACGGCACGGAGTTTGCAAGAGCGGTAAAGGTTACGAAATAATTTGCTGCAAAATAAACTTTATCAAGAAAGGATAGCACACTATGATGAAAAAACTTTCAGCGCTCCTACTTCTCGCAATCCTTTGTTCCACACTTTATTCCTGCCAAAACACCAAACCGCCCCTGGATTCGGACACGGACACCACTGCTGACACCGCAGCAAGCACTGACACTTCCACCGAAGATAACACAAACGAGGATAACGGCATGAAATCTATCGAAACACAGCGCGCCGAAATCAAAGCGGCTATGGACCGCGCAATCAACACAGAGGTTGTTTATAAAGAAATCGAAGAATACAACCCCGACATCGCTAAATACGATCACATCAAAGCAATAACCTATGACGGATTTGATTATCAGGGACAGAAGACCAAAGTGTTCGCATACATGGGCTTCCCCGAGGGTGCGAGCGCTGAGAATCCCGTTCCTGCGATTGTACTCGTACACGGCGGCGGCGGACATCCGTATCTCGAGTGGGTAGAAAAGTGGAACAAGAGCGGATATGCCGCTATAGCAATGGAAACCACCGGCTACTTCCCCAGCGCTCGAAATGCAGGCGTGGATGAATACGAAAATCACATGTTCATCTACGAGCTTCACGGCGTTTTCGCAGAGGAAGGCTACACACTTGCTCCCGACCGCTTCTATTCAACGGAATATATGGAGGTCGAAGATCAGTGGGCATATCACGGACTCACGCAGGTCATCCTCGCGCACAACATTCTCCGTCAGGACGAGCGTGTTGATATCAACAATATCGGTATCACCGGTATTTCGTGGGGCGGTGTTATGACCTCGCAGGTAATCGGATACGACAACAGATACGCATTTGCGATCCCAGTTTACGGAACGGCTTACCTTGGCGATGAAAGCCGTCCGTTCAGAAACTTCGATAACGAATACGTCGACGCACTCTGGGCGGCGGAAAGAAATCTTGACAATGCAAAGATGCCTATATTCTGGTATGCGTACAACGATGACGGCAACTTCGGAGTTCCGGCATACGTCAAATCCTACCAGCACACCGAAGGCTTCAACGAAAAGAATGTGCTCTACATGCGCGCTAATTGGGGACACAGCCATAAAACCGTTTACGTCAACAACGCGCAAAACCTCATATTCGCAAACTGGGTAGTATTCGGAGAGGGTGGATATGTCACGTTTGACACACAACCGGAGGGACGCGAGATCGACTGCACCGTAAGCATCCCCGAGGGAATAAAGCGCGTAATAAGCGCAGAGCTCTACTACCTCACCGCACCGATGGAATACCCGCTCGAAAATAAAGGCACCGATAACGAGAATGCCAAGCTCACAACAAAATGGACTGTAGATAAAGAGTGTCTTACAATAGATACCGAAACCGGAAAGATCACCGGAACCGTTCCCGAGGAGGCAACAGGGTATTATATTCAGGTCAACTTTACTCTCGGTTCTTCGAGCAGTGCATCAACTTCCGTATACGTTACTCTTGAGTAAAGATAAAATCAAAGTCACCGGCGTTGCCGGTGACTTTTTTATACCAAAAAAACAGCCGTTACTATTGTAACGGCTGTTCTATTTTTAAGTATTCGGATTAGCCCTTGTTGTTACGGAGGATGTCGAGGATATCACCGAAATCGTCGTCGGAGATAAGCTCGTTCTCGTCTTCCTTCTTTTCTTCTACAGGCTTAACTTCTGCTGCAGGAGCCGCAGTTGCTTGCTTTGCAGCCTGCTGCTCAACTGTGTTCTGCATGCTCTTGGGAGCACTGTCGAATCCGGTAGCGATAACTGTAACGCGAATCTCGTCCTGAAGATCGGGATCGATAGCCACACCGAAGATAACATTTGCATCGGGATGAGCCTCGTCGCGTACCATGTTACCTGCAACATCAACTTCCTCGAGTCCGATATCAGCAGATGCGGTAATGCTTACGATAATGCCGCGAGCGCCTGCGATAGAGGTTTCGAGAAGCGGGCTGGAGATTGCAGCCTTTGCCGCGAGAGTAGCCTTGTCCTTACCTGTAGCAACGCCGACACCCATGTGTGCATAGCCTGCGCCAAGCATGATAGCGGTAACGTCAGCAAAGTCGAGGTTGATAAGACCGTCAACTGTGATAAGCTCTGCAACGCTCTGTACGCCCTGACGCAGAACGTCATCGGCAACCTCAAATGCGTTGAGAAGAGTGATTCTTGTATCGGAAACTTCCTTAAGTCTTTCGTTGGGAACGATGATAAGGGAGTCTACAACTTCGATAAGATTCTTGATGCCGGTTTCTGCCTGCTGCATACGAACCTTGCCCTCGAAAGCGAAAGGCTTGGTTACAACGCCGACAGTGAGAATGCCCATATCCTTTGCAAGTTTAGCAACGATAGGAGCCGCACCCGTACCGGTACCGCCGCCCATGCCTGCGGTAACGAATACCATATGAGTTCCCTCAAGAGCCTTCTTTATCTCCTCAATGGACTCCTCGGCAGCTCTTGCACCAACCTCGGGATTAGCACCTGCGCCACGTCCCTTGGTTACCTTCTCACCGATATCTATCTTTGTTACGGCATTGGACTTTGCAAGTGCCTGTCTGTCTGTATTTACAGCAATAAATTCAACACCGCGTACATTAGCCGCGATCATGCGGTTTACAGCGTTGTTACCGCCGCCGCCTACACCGATTACTTTTATATTAACCTCTCCGAAACTGTTGTCAAATTCAACTGCCATGTTCTGAAATCCTCCTAAAATTTTTTATAGGTACACTTACCGAAAAAATCTTCGATAAAAAACTCTCAATAATAATATAATAATATTTTTTTTGCTTTTTTTCAAGCTATTTTAAAAAAGTTTAATATTTTTTTACGAATAATGCACAATTTATGCCGTTAATCCTTAAATTCGACCACTAAATCCGGATTTTTAATAACCGGACACTGTGTAGGGTCAGTAGCATCAATGCTCGCCGGAATACCGTCAGACATTGCAGCGTGACCGAGCATTCCCGCAACAGCCGTCAACTTTGTCCCCAACTCATCGCCATTTCCAAGCTTTACAATATACTTGCCGTTTGCTATAAGCGCAAGGTTGAATCTATCTCTCAAATCAAACGCATCTGTGCGCTCATACATGGGACTGGATTCAAGCGCATCAATATACGACGTCACATACCGCTGTGACACATCCGCCGAAAATTCGATTTCGGTTCCTAACAACGCACTGTCTATCTGCGGAAGCAAAAGCTCAATCAAAGAACTATCCTCCGAACGCGGCTCGTCAAACGTTCTCTCAAGTATGCGAAGCTCGTCCGACAGTATAAAGTATTCGCCGTAAATTTCGGCCCAGTAGCGCGGCTCGTCCTCAACGGCAGTTATAACTATCGTATCGGGGAATCTTCTTACAACATTCAACTCTTTTATGTATGCCAATTTTTCAGAAACATCTGAAAAGCTTCGGTTTGACACAGAAAAAATGCTCATCCCCTCGGAAATTCCTCCAAGGGAAACAACCTCATCACGACTGTAATGTGAAGTGCCTGTTATTTCAATATTATCAATTCTGAAAAAGAAACTAACACATATTATAACGAATACAGTAATAACTGCGGCAAAGAGAAGCGCATATAAAATGCGTGCGATTCGCTTTCGGTTGCGCTTTCTGCGTATAAAGCGCTGAATACTCTGCTTCTTTTTGAGTTCACTGAGTTCATGCTCGTCACCGTCAAAAAAGCGACTTTCCGGGCGGTCGTTTGTATTATCCATAGAAACTCCCCCCGTGATTTTGTGTTCGCCTGATACAGGACATCACATGCCACAAGGCACACAAAGCCAATATACAGCCGTTATAATAATTATAACATGACAGAGTAGAAAAAGTCAAGTAATTTACCGCGATTTGTACGATTATTTAAGCTTTTTTCACGTTATATTATCATTTTTAACCCATATTTTTCCTTGTCAGCTTACAAAGGTCGAGATATATGCTTCGGTTGGCATCTGGGAGTGCAAATTTTCCGATATTTTTGGACATTTCACCTCTCTGCCCTTCATCCTCAATAAGACATGCAAGCGCCTTTGTGAGCACGTCTGAAATAAGTTCTTTTTCTTCAAACAGAAGTGCGGCACCGGCATCGGCAAGCACCTTTGCATTCTTGTACTGATGATTGTCCGCAACGTGCGGCGAGGGAATGAGTACGCAGCATTTTTCAAGAGCTGCAAGCTCCGAAAGCGTCATTGCTCCGGCACGTGACACAACAACATCAGCCGCCGCCATAAGCTCGGGCATGTTGTAAATGTATTCACGAATGTGTATATTCTCACATGTGTCAACGCCGTATTCACGTGCTTTCTCGGTTGCAGCCTCATGCTCTATCGCGCCGGTTGCGTGTATGTGCAGAAGCTCGGGATGCGATTTTGTGTAATCGCGCATAAAAGCGAGCATTTCATCGTTCACCTTTTCCGCGCCCATGCTTCCGCCGTATGAAAGCAAGAAATATTTATACTTTTCACCTATTCCGAGCGATTTTCTGACAGCATCGCGGTCAATCGAGGAAAATTCGGGTTTTATGGGATTGCCGACCTTAACGGTCTTCTCGCTGTACGCCTGTCCAAGTGCCGCCGCCGTAGCATCAAAATTTACATAGATGCGGTCAACGTGGGGCGCCAACATCTTTACCGCAACCCCCGGTATAGCGTTGCTTTCGTGTATTGCGGTAGGCACGCCCATTGCCGCCGCAGCCTTGAGAAGCGGCCAGCAGACGTATCCTCCCGTTCCCACAACAAGGTCAGGCTTGAACTGACGTATCAGCTTTTTCGCCTTCTTAGGTGAAGTAAGAGCAAGCCATGCGGATTTTATATTATACGGGGTAAGCTTCCGCTTGAAGCCCTGCACCTCCACGTGATACAGCTTATACCCTTCCTTTGGTACGAGCTTATTTTCAATGCCTCTTGATGTGCCGACAAACGCTATCTCACTGCCCGGCTGATTTTCTTTTATATTGTTGGCGATAGCAATAGCGGGATTCACATGTCCTCCCGTGCCGCCGCCCGTCATTAAAACTCTCACTTGCTTATCCCCGATCTGTAGAATTACTTTTTAAGCTTTGAATAACGTGACATCGACATAACCATGCCCATTTCCGCCATAAGCACGACAAGCGATGATCCTCCGTATGAGAAGAACGGAAGCGAGATTCCCGTATTCGGAATCGAGTTAGTTACAACCGCGATATTGAGTACCGCCTGTACGGCGATTTTTCCTATTATACCGATAGTAAGAAGCTGGGAATATACGTCCGGTGCGTTCATAGCGATAATAAGTCCGCGCCACACAAGAAGTCCGAAGAGTAGTATAGCTGCAACAGCTCCGATAAATCCAAGCTCTTCGCACACAATAACGAAGATAAAGTCGTTATGAGGCATGGAAACAAACAGATGCTTCTGATAGCTGTTTCCGAGTCCCACACCGAAAAGTCCTCCCGAACCGATAGCATACAAGCCCTGAAGCGTCTGATATCCGGCATTTTGAGGATCGAGCCACGGGTTGCGCCATATTTGGTAACGTCTGCGCGCATGAGGCAGAACAGCTATCAGTATCGCGAGAACGCCTCCAGCGGCACCGATACCGGGAACCATCCAGAAACTCGGTGCGCCGCTGGCAAAAATCAGTATGGCACCGATAGCTGCCATAATTATTGTACCCGAAAGATGCTTTTCTATCAGTACAAGCACGCACACAACGCCTGTTATTGCAAGAGGCGTTACAACTCCGTATTTGTATCTGTCAAACTTTTTGGACGGCGGAGTAAGGCGCTCGTAGAAGCGGTCGAAATACCATGCAAGCATCATGGCAAGACCAAGCTTCATAAACTCGGACGGCTGAATTTCGATAAATCCAAGGTTTATCCAACGTCTTGCTCCGTTATGTACCACTGTAAAGCCGGGAATCGGGATAGGAACGATGCAAAGCATCACAAGGCATCCCAAAAAGATCGGCAGTGACAAACGCTTGAACCATTCGGGCGGCACGTTTGCGGTAACTGCCATACCGATGAATCCGGCAATGACGAATATTATCTGGCGGAAAATTATATGATAGCTGTCGCCGTATTCGGTCTTCGCAAAAGCGTAGCTTGCCGAATAAACCATGATCGTTCCGAATGTGAGCAGAAGTAAGACGAGAATGAAAAATACGTAGTCAATGCTTCCCTTTTCGCGAACCAGACTGAGTCTTATCGCCTCACGCTCTGCAACCGCCTTTTCGTTAACGGAATAGTTCTTCTTAACCCAACGCTTCACACGCTTGAGTGTACTATCCTCACGGGAGGCTGTATTCTTTGTGTTGTTTCTATTCTGCGATTGCGGTACTCTTTGCTGTATGCCGGCAGATGTGTTATGCGCCTGCGTCTGCACCATTGGACGCTGTCCCTGCTGTACATTTCCGGGGCGAACATTCTGGCGGTAACGGTTTTGCTGCGGCTGTGCGCTGCCGTTTGACGCGGCTGTACGACGCGGCTGCATTGGCGCACGCGCATTACCGTTTTGCTGATTTTGCACTCGTACATTGTTTTGCGGCGTGCCGGATGCACGCTGTGTATTATTAGCTGTTTTGTGGTAATAATTTCGATTATTGTCGTGCAAGCCTCACACCTCCAAAAATTTATATGCCGAAATATGCAAGCACTCCGGCGATTACGGTTATAAGCGAGAACACGCCCACAACCTTAAGCTCCGACCAACCGCACTTTTCAAAGTGGTGATGTATCGGCGCCATTTTAAATATTCGCTTTTTTGTAAGCTTGTAAAATCCTACCTGAAGTATTACCGACACCGCTTCCATTATATAAACGATGCCGACAATAACGATAATCAGCGGACTGTCTATCATATACGCCATTCCAACGGCAAGCGCGCCGAGGAAGAGTGAACCGGTATCACCCATGAATACACGTGCCGGATAGAAGTTGTAAACCAAAAATCCAAGGCATGCGCCCATGGCTACCGCAGAAACCACCGCCGACGCGGCAGAACCGAGTGTAAACGCGACAACAGCGAAAAATGCACCAACCGCAAGTGTAACACTGCTCGCAAGTCCGTCAATACCGTCGGTAAGATTAACAGCGTTTACGATTCCGGTAATAAGCAGTATCGAGAAGATATAATAGAACACGCCAAGCTCAACGCTGACACCGAAATACGGGATATTAAGCTCTGTCCCAAGGTTTCCCGTAAGCTTCATTGCCGCGAGGAAGAGTCCGGCGGAAATTAGCTGCAGGAGATATTTCTGTGCGGCGGTAAGCCCTTCGTTTCTGTGATTTTTAAATTTTGTCATGTCATCGACAACACCGATAGCACCGCTTGCAAGCGCAAATAGGATAACGATTATCCCTCTTACAAGCCCATCCGTTTCACCCTTTATCGCGAGAATGACCGCCATTATGGCGAACGAAATGAGAGATGCGATAATAAAGCTGATACCGCCCATTGTGGGTGTTCCCTCTTTGCTCTTGTGCCAGCGAGGACCGATATCGAGTATCTGCTGACCGAGCTTCATGCTCTTGAGCTTAGGTATCAAAATACGTGCGGATATGGCGGTAATTATAAATGTCATTATAAGCGAAACAAGAAAATATGTTATCATAACCTTATCCTCCGCTCTCAATTGTCAGCTCTGCTGTCTATAAGATGCTTGAGCTCTTCTATAACACGCTCAAGCTTTACGGCACGGCTCGCTTTAAAGAGCACTGCATCGCCGGGACTTACGAGCTCATATATCGTTTTTGCCGTTGCCTCAACATTATCGATTCCCGTGTTGATGCTTATATTCTCGGGCTTGAGCGCGTGATTTATAGCGCCCAGCGCGATGTTCTCCGCCTCGCGTCCAAAGGTTACGAGATTTGAAATATGTCTTGATGCCACCAGCGTTCCGATTTCCATGTGAAGCTGCTTTGAATATTCGCCAAGCTCACGCATATCTCCAAGTACAGCAACAGTGCGGCATCCGTTCTTATCCGCGATGCGCGAGAGCACCTCAACCGCCGCCTTCATCGACTCGGGACCTGCGTTGTAGCAGTCCTCGATAATGGTAATGCCGCCGTACTCATAGATGTTCTGGCGCATTCCCGTATTTCTGAATGACATAAGTCCGCGCTTTATCTGGTCGTCCGTCATTCCGAGCAAAACGCCAACCGCGAAAGCGTAGGTTGCATCGTATACGTTGTGTCTGCCTATAGTAGGTATGCGTATGTTGGTTACCACACGCTTTCCCGCAACAAGGTCAAACTCACTGCTGTCCTCATACTCACGTATATTGAGCGCACGGTAGTCCGCAAGCGGATTTTCAAGCGACACAAAAAGAAGATTCTGCTTGAGCTTGCCCTTCTGCGCGAAGAGCATCGGCTCATCTGCGTTAAGAATGACCCAGCCGCCCGCGGGAACGCCCTCGGCGATTTCAAGCTTCGCTTTGCAGATATTCTCACGCGAACCAAGGCACTCGATGTGTGAGTTTCCGATGTTTGTTATTATAGCTATGTCAGGCTTTGCAATGGCGGTCATACGCGATATTTCGCCAAGGCCGCTCATACCCATTTCAAGCACGCAGACCTGCGTTGCTTCGGGCATCTGCAATACCGACAGCGGCATGCCTATCTCGTTATTGAAGTTGCCCTCTGTTTTGTGCGCGGCGAACATGTCGCTCACCACAGCGTACACAAACTCTTTTGTTGTGGTCTTGCCCACACTTCCTGTTACGGCGATAGTCTTCGGTCTGATACGCGACTTGTACGCACCGGCAACCTTTCCGAGACCCTCAAGCGAGCTTTCGCACAGCATGACACGCTTTGCGTCAGCACCCTCAACGTCGCTCGGCACACGCTCGGCAATTACTGCCGCAGCGCCTCTTGATATAGCCTGAGATATATAATCGTGTCCGTCAAATCTCTCACCCTTCAGAGCAACGAAAAGCGAGCCGGACTGCGCTTCTCTGGAATCTGTAACTATAGATGTTATGTCTTCACAAATATCCGTATCCACAGACAGAACTCCTGCAAGCTCCGCCGTATTAAATATAGCCTTTTTATACTTGATACCCATATTTACAAGTCCTTTCGCATGGTAGTCAGCCGCGGTTGTAATATTGCTTAACTGCTTCGTATATTATCGCCTTTTCGGAAAACGGACGTTTTCCGCCGGCGGATATTTCATAATCCTCATGCCCCTTGCCGGCAAGTAGTATTGTGTCATTCGGTCGGTGATTTGCTATAACCCATTTTATAGCTTCTTCTCTGTTTTCTATAACCTTACAGCATGCTGTGCAAACCGTGCCGCGAAGAATATCGCATATTATAGCACGCGGATTTTCGCTTCGGCTGTTGTCGTCGGTCAGAACCGTGAGCTCGGCAAGAGATGTTGCGATACGTCCCATTATCGGACGCTTTGTTCTGTCGCGGTCCCCACCGCATCCAAACAGAACAACGAGTCTGCCGCCTAGCTTCTTTGCCGCGAGGAGTGAGTGAAGTACACGCTCAAGCGCATCGGGTGTATGCGCATAGTCGATAAAGATTTCAAAATCGCAATTATCGGGGAGCGGCACTCTTTCCATTCTGCCGGGAATCTGAGGGCAGCCCTCAAGCGCTCTGGCAATAACCTCACGCTTTATGCCAAAAAGTCTTGCAACGCTTGCCGCAGCGAGCGTGTTGGCAACCATAAACGAGCCGACCGAGCCGCATTTTATTTTACATTCTCCGCTTTTATCGCGGAATGTATACTTTATTCCGTCCGAGCCGTCGCATATTGTCTGTGATGCGGTGAAATCAGCCACTTTTCCAAGCGGCGAATACATGGCACACGGCACAGATATCTCTTTTGCAAGCCTTGCGCCGTACTCATCGTCCGCATTTATAACAGCCGCACCGCACAGGGTGAAAAGTCTGCGTTTGGAGAGATAATACTCTTCCATCGAACCGTGATAGTCGAGATGATCCTGCGTAAGTCCCGTGAAAACTCCGGCAATAAACAAAAGCGGATCAAGTCTGTACTGGGAAAGCGAATGTGACGACGCTTCCATAAACACGATCTCAACCCCGGCATCCGCCATACGCTCAAGCATCGGATATAGCTTCTCAGGCGCCGGCGTGGTCATGGAATTAACGTGTGACATACTGTCATCGGTAAGTATGGCTTCCCCGTCGCCTATAAGACAGCGAACAGTACCGATAACTCCGGTTTTATAGCCTGCCGCCTTGAATATTTCGCGCAGAAAATATGTGGTCGATGTTTTGCCGTTTGTTCCCGTCACGGCAACGAGCATCATTTTTTCCGAGGGTCTGCCGCAGTATTCGTTCCACATATGAGCCACGGCAAGACGCGCGTTTGCAACTGTGATATAGTGAACCTCGGGATGCTCCAGAAGCCACGGCGTAACATGCTCACATACGATAAGACTCGCACCGTTCTGCACCGCCGTGCATATAAAATCATGCCCGTCGAGCTTTGTTCCGGGGATACATATGAACGTATCCCCGGCCAAACATTCAAGCGAATTTGTGCGAAGCACTCCGCAGTTTACATCAAAACTTTTAAGGTTTGTTCCGGTAATTGCTATCTTCCTTGTGAGTGTGCTAAGTACTGCCATATACCATATCCTCCGCGTTATATCGTTTATATGATATTTACGCTGGGGGACGGTTTATTATGACATCAGTCCGTACCGTCGAGATAACGGAATTCTACGGTTACTATTGTACCGGGCGGAACCTGTGTTCCCGCCGCCGGCGACTGCGATATTACCTGCGCACCGCCGCCTACATTATAGTTTGTAGCACCTTTTATCTTTATATTCAGCTTGGCGCCCGTGATCACTCGGTTACATTCCGCTCCGGTCTTTCCGAGAACATCGGGAACTGTTACCGAATCTGATATTTCAGCGTCACCGGTATAGAGATATACCACGCCGCTGTCGGTGGAAAGTCTGCTTCCACCCTCGGGAGTCTGTGCAATAACGATGTTTCCGTCGCCGACTTTCTTGAACTTCAGCTTGCGGTTAGCAAGATAAAGCATCGCATCTTCAATGTCAACGCCGGTAAGATCGGTAATGCCCACGTCAATACTTGCAAGCTCCGCTTCCGTATACTGCGGCTCATAGCCGAGGTACGGCATAGCAACCGACAGGAAGTTCGAAATGTACGGAGCAGCTACAATACTTCCGAAGTTACCGCCCGATGACGGCTCGTCAACGATGATGATAACTGCTATCTGAGGATCATCCGCCGGAGCGAATGCAACAGTGGATCCGATACGGTAAGGACGCTCCGAGGTTACCCACTCGTCCTCAATGGAAACAACATTTCCCTCCGCATCATAGTAGACGTATTTATCCTGCTTCTGTGATGTACCGGTCTTTGCGGCCACGCTGTAACCCTTGGTGTATGCATTTCTCGCGCCGCCGTCGGTAGCAACACCTTCTGCGAGGATTTGTGTTATTGTATTGCAGGTTTCTTCAGAGAATATCTGAACCTTATGCTCGGTTTCATATGAATAGATAACGTTTCCGTCATCGTCAACCATTTCCTTGAGAACATGGGGAGTTACAAGATATCCGCCGTTTGCAACAGTGCAGATTGCAGAAAGCTGCTGCAGGGGTGTTGCCTTAAAGGTCTGACCGAATGAGTATACCGCAAGCTCGACGTTGTGCATATCATTCGCGGGAAGGTAAATTCCCCTTGCCTCGCCCGTGAGGTCAACACCGGTTTTGGATGTGTATCCGAGCGCTTCAAAATACTTATAGAAGGTGTCGCGTCCGATTTTTTCCATAGTATTCATCATAAGCGGGTTGCAGGACTGCTGAAGTCCGCGTGCAAAGGTTACCTTTCCGTGTCCGTCCCTTCGGTGGCACGGAATCGGCGTGCCGTATCCTTCGATAAAGTAGTGACCGTAGCAGGTGAACGTATCGTCAACGCTCACGAGTCCCTCTTCAAGGGCGATAGCAGACGTAATTATCTTGAATGTGGAGCCCGGTTCATACGGCTCGCTGACAACCTTATTGTTCCACATCTGATAAACAAGGTTTGTGCGAAGCTCGTTATATTCAGCCGTGCCCTCGGCATATCCGCTTTCGATAAGCTTTTGCATATGCTCCTCGTCAAGCGCATACGGGTCATTGCAGTCATAGTTCGGGTAAACCGCAGACGCGAGTATACCGCCGGTGTTTACGTCCATAACGATACCGCAGACACGGTTTGTCGCCTGTGCGGATTCGTATGCAGCTATGACCTGATTTTCAAGCTCATACTGGAGGCGCATGTCTATAGTGGTAACGAGATTTGCTCCGTTTTCCGCGCCTACGTAGCTCTCGTATTTAAACGGCATATCCTGCTGAAGAGCGTTGCGCGCGGTTATGTATTTGCCGGAAGTTCCCTTGAGGTAATCGTTATATGTAGCCTCAATACCGTAAACTCCGTCGCCGTCCGAGTTGGTGAAACCGACAAGGTGGGATGCGAGATTCCCGTAGCAGTAGTATCTCTTCGAAGTTGCGGAAATATAGAGCTTGTCACTCAGCTTGTTTTCCTTAACAAACGCACGAAGAATTTCCGCTTTGTCAGGCTCAACGTTCTTCATTATGGTTTCGTCCTGACGGTTAGTCTTTGCGTATTTTTCATACACAGCTTCGCGCTCAACACCGAGCACCTCAACAAGCTTGTCGGCGATCATGTCCTTGAGTTCATCTTTTGTGGGATCCTCTCCGTCATACTGATTTATCGCATAAGGAGATATAAATATGCGGTATACCGTAGTATTGGTGACAAGCAGATTCATATTTGTGTCGAATATTTTTCCGCGCTCTGCTGCCGTGGTGTATTCTTTGGTGAGCTGATCTATAACTATAGCCTGATATTTGTCATTCTCTATTATCTGAAGCGAGAACAGTTCCACAATTAAAAATGTCATGCATGCAACGATGATAAGCAAAAATGCAACCGTTCTCTTGAGTGCGCTTGCGCGCTGTGACATGAAAGGCATATTTTAAACCGCTTCCTTTCCCGCCTTTTTAGCGAATCTGAAAATATCTTTATAAATGGGAAATTTCGGAGAGTAAGCGACTAAATAACGGTGCCTACTCTCCGAAGCTTGTTCTGATACTATAATACGCAAAAAATCATACTAAAATGACTGATTTAATCTAATCCGAAGAATCCGCGAACACGGTCTATAAGCGAACCTCCCGCATCCTTTATACCTTCCCAGAATGAGGTGGTTTCCTGCTTTTCATCTTCAATTATCTCGATTTTATCTTCTTTATGCACAGTGAGATAATATCTGTCAACCTGATCTCGCTTGACCATGCCAAGCTCATCCTTAGCCATACGTTCAACAACACGAAGATCGTCACGTACCTCGAGCTGGCGATTCAACTCGTCCCGGAGTTCTTCAAGCTGGCTGTACTGGCTCTTAAGAGAGGAATTCTGTGCGGTGATTTCGTTTATCTGCACGCCCGTGGTTATTATCGCCATGATGAGCACAGTAGCACACACCGCCATAAGTACAAGCGACACAGGGAAGGAATAACGTCTTGCCGCCTCAACATCCGTGGTAAGGTATTCAACCTTTGTCTTCACCTTGGCAAGCTTCTTGCTTTTTCCCTTTGCAAGCGCTTTGGTTTTAACCTTCGCTTTACCCGCGGATACACCAGCCTTAACATTCTTTTGAGCAGTAAACTCTCCGGTCCTTGTGCCGACAGCACCAACATTCGGGAAGGAGCCCGTATTAGTTCTTACAGCCGTACCTGTTGCGGCGCTCACCTGCTGTCCGATACCGTTTTTGTGCGAAACCGGTTTAGCATTCGTTATAGAAGAGGTGAGTGCGTCCCATGAATATTCTTTATATGAAGGATGCGTGGAAATACGCTCATCAGAGCTCTTGGCTTTGCTTTTTTTCTTTTTAAGCTTAGCGTCTGTCATAACGCACCCTCCTTTTTTATAATTTTTCCGCTATTCGAAGCTTTGCGCTCTTTGAACGCGAGTTTTCGTTGAGTTCCCTTTCCGACGGTAATATCGGCTTATGGGTAATGGGTTTTATTTTAGGCTTGTTTCCGCATACGCATATCGGCAGATCCTTCGGGCATGTACATCCCGTTGCCGCCGCGGCAAATGTCTGTTTAACGATTCTGTCTTCAAGCGAATGGAACGTAATAACCGAAAGTCTTCCGCCCTCGCCGAGAGAATTTATAAGTGCATTCAGTGTTGGCTCTATGATCGAAAGCTCGGAATTCACCTCAATGCGTATCGCCTGGAATGTACGCTTTGCGGGGTGTCCGCCCTCAACTCTTGCCTTGGCAGGTATTGCCGATTTTATTATGTTTACGAGTTCAAATGTTGTTTCTATGGGCTTCACTTCGCGCTCGGTGCATATCCTTGCTGCAATACGCCCTGCGAAACGCTCCTCGCTGTAGTCGTAAATAATCTTTTTGAGTCGGTCCTCGGAATATGTGTTGATAACCTCATATGCGCTAAGCGCTGCATCGGGGTCCATTCTCATGTCAAGCGGAGCATCGTGCATATAGGAGAATCCGCGCTCCGGCGTGTCGAGCTGGTAGGATGACACACCAAGGTCGATGATAGCGCCGTCGATTTTTTCTATACCAAGGCGCTCGAGTATATTTCCGACATTTCTGAAATTATCGCGAACAAACTCTATGCGATCCCTGTATTCCTTGAGTCGCTCCATAGACGCCGCGATCGCCGCACTGTCCTGGTCGATTGATATAAGTCTGCCCCCGGCGGCTGTTAGTTGTGATGCAATACTTGCGGAGTGGCCGCCACCGCCGAGGGTACAGTCTACATAAATACCGTCCGGCTTTATGTTAAGTCCTTCTACGGACTCATTCAAAAGCACGGAGTAATGCGAAAAAGCGGGAGGGTTGCTATTCATCAGATTCCCAGCTCCTTCATCTGCTTTTCTATTTCTGCCGCGTCATCGCCATTCTTCATAGCACTCCAACGCTCGGCATCCCAAAGCTCTGCTCTGTTTCCAACACCGAGGAATGCCGCATCGCGATCGAGATTGGCATATTCGCGAAGCACCTGCGGAAGCGTGATGCGTCCGTGGGAATCGGGGGAAACCTCAAATGCGAATGTAAACAGAAAACGCTTTATGGATTTTGTCTGCGATTCGGGAAGACTGTCGATTTTGTCGCACAGCTTTGCCCATTCATCAAGGTGGTAAAGTGAAAGGCATCCGTCAACGCTCTTTGCGAGCATGAACGTTTCACCGAGTTCATCGCGCAGCTTAGCCGGCACGAAAACTCGCGCCTTTGCGTCTATTGTATGTAAATATTCGCCCGTAAGCACCGCGACTCACCTCGCTTATACCAAATTGTGGGTAAAATGCACCACTTTGCACCTATTTTCCCCACCTTAAAAATATTATACCGCATAATGCGGATAATTTCAATAGTTTTCGCAAGATTTTTTGAAAATTTTTTCAACTTTTTTCGCAGTTTTTGCAGGTTTTACAGCCATATATTTTATATATCTATCAATATTTGGAAATTATGTAATTATAATGATGTTAATTTTTTGTAAACGACTTTATAAGCTCGGCTACACCGCTCGGAACACACGCCGAATAATCGCATCCGTAACGTATAAGCTCGCGCACCATGGTGGAGCTTATGTGCATATATTCAGCCTTGGTTGGGATGATCACAGTATCAAGCTCTGCGTTAATGGAGCGGTTGATGAGCGAGAGGGACATTTCGTAGTCGAAGTCGGTCGCACAGCGTGCGCCCTTTACGATAGTGCCGATATTGTGCGAGATCGCATAATCGGCAAGCAGCCCGTCACAGATGTCAACCTCTACGTTGTCAATGCCGTCAAACGCCGTACGCAGCATTAAAAGGCGCTGATCCGCGCTGAAAAAGCCGCTCTTCGCGGAATTTATAAACTCTGTCACATAAACCTTGTCAAATATCTTCGCCGCACGTACTACGAGATCGTAGTGCCCCACGGTGACCGGATCAAAGCTTCCGGGGATGAGTGCTATTCTCGGATTTGGCATGACTTTCTCCTTATTTTCTCGTAAGAACTGTTATATAAACTCTGCCGTAGCGGTTCTTCTTTTCGATGTTATACTTCTCGGAAAGTGCCTCATCGCCGCCGAAAACATCGTCGGTTTCGTCCTCGCAGAATATCCACGCGCCCTCGGCAACAATGTCGGAATCGGCAAGCTTTTCAAGTGCGGACTTGACCATACCGCTCGAATACGGCGGATCAAGGAAAATGAAGTCAAACTTCTCATCCTTTGTTCCGCGGATATAGTCGGCATAGTCCATGTTTATAACGCGGCAGCGGTCCCAAAGGTGAGTCTTCTGCGCATTCTGCTTTATTATAGCCACGGCATCTTTTGACTTGTCTACAAGGTGCGCCTTCTCTGCCCCACGGCTCAAAGCCTCAAGTCCAAGCTGACCGCTTCCCGCGAACAGATCAAGTACATGCGCATCAGGCAGGTCAAACTGTATCATGCTGAATATTGCTTCTTTAACACGCTCGGCTGTGGGACGTGTTGCATCCCCCTCAAGTGTTGCAAGCTTGGTTCCGCGTGCTGTTCCTGTGATTATTCTCATTGCTTTTTATCTCCGTTTTTACTGTAATATTCTATTATCGCGTCTGCGTTTGCCCCGGTTATTCCCGACACACGCATAAGCTCTGTCTTATCTGCTTTCTTAATGGCGGCAATGCTCTTGAAATGCGCCAAAAGATTCTTTGCCTTGATTGTACCGATGCCGTCGATTTTCTCAAGAGTTGAATGCTTCAGCGTCTTTGATTTCGCATTCTCCATGCGGCCTATCGTGTATCTGTGAACCTCTTCCTGAAGCTTATAGACAAACACAAACACCGCCTGCTCACGCGCTATACTTATCTCGCGCGTATCATCCGTCAGCGCACGTGTCTTATGGAACTCGTCCTTGACCATGCCGAATACGGGTATCTCGCACCCCAGCTCGTTCATCAGCTCTCTGACCACGGATACATGTCCGCGTCCGCCATCAAGCAGAATAAGGTCAGGAGCCTCTCCGAACGACTCATCGGTCAGATGTGAAAGTCTGCGTGAGAGTGCCTCGCGCATTGCGCCGTAATCGTCGATACCGTCCGTGGTTTTAATCTTAAACGTGCGGTAATCGGACTTTTTGAGCTTGCCGTCCTTGGCAACTATCATTCCGGCGGTGATATTATCCTTGCCGAAATTTGATATATCATACGCTTCTATCCTCTGCGGCACAACCTCGAGCGCGAGCATGGAAGCGAGCTTCACGAGTATCTTATTATCCTTCTCCGCATCCGCTTTATAGAGAAACGCCTGCTGTTTTGCGTTATCGTATACCATTTCGCAAAGTCTGCGGCGGTCACCTCGCTCGGGAGTGCGTATATCCGGCTTGTAGCCGACTCTTGCGCGTATCGTTTCGCACAGCGCGTCAAGCTCCGAGTCCGGTAAGGTAAAATCGAGGATTATCTCACGCGGCACATATTCGCGTATGTTGTAAAGCTCGGACAGGAACGAGGACATATTCTCCTCGTCGATTATCTGCTCCGCCGGGAAGAGGAAATGCTCGTTATCTGTAATGCTTCCGCCTCTTATATAGAACACGGAGATGCAGGAGCAAACATCGTCGCTGTAGAGCGCGATAACGTCCTGCTCTTCATCGGGTGAGCCGACAACCTTCTGTCGCTGCCAGAGCTTCGAGAGCGCTTCTATGCGATCTCTGTAGCGTGCCGCCGCTTCAAACATAAGGTTTTCCGCAGCGTACTCCATTTTCTCTCTGAGGGACGCCTCACATTCGCGGAAGGAACCGCGCAGGAAGCTGTTTATCTCCTTGAACACAGCGCGGTATTCTTCCGATGATATCTCACCGGTACAAGGCGCCATACAAAGTCCGATGTGGCGGTTAAGACACGGGCGTGATTTACCGATATCGCGCGGAAACTCTTTGGAGCACGATGCTATACCAAACGACTTCTGAATAGTTCCGAGTATGCTGTAGACAGCGGAAATACTTGAATACGGGCCGTAATACTTCGCCCCGTCCGCAAGTCTGCGTCTTGTTACCGTAAGCTTCGGATATTCGTCGTTCACCGTCATTTTTATATACGGGTACGACTTCGCATCCTTGAGCCTTATGTTATACTTCGGCGCATACTGTTTTATAAGGCTGTTTTCAAGCGAAAGCGCCTCAATTTCCGTGTCGGTGAGAATATAGTCGAAGTGATCGACCGACATAACCATACGGCGTGTTTTTTCGTTATGGTGAGCCGCTTCGTGGAAATACTGCGACACGCGGTTTTTGAGCGAGCGCGATTTTCCGACGTATATAACCTTTGTGCTCTTGTCGCGCATTATATACACGCCCGGACGCTGCGGCAAAGAATTTGCCTTTTCAAGCAGTTCGGCACGTTTTTTCTGCGCTTTGTCCGAAATGTTAGCGTTCATACACCGTTTCCCCACACCGTTTGTTTTAAAAGAAAGCAAAGACGAGTCCCCGTTGCCATTCCACACCGCGACTCGTCACAACTATTATTCCAACAGAAAGAGCATGCAGCTCTTTCAACTCAAAACGCTTTGGTGGCGCGTTATCAGTCACCGAAACCGGTGTCAATAAGCTCGCAAAGACCGTCGAGAGCCTCATTTTCGTCGCTTCCGTCAGCGATAAGAGTGATGGTCATTCCCTTGGTGATTCCGAGAGAAAGCACGCCGAGAAGGCTCTTCGCGTTTACGCGTCTGTCTTCCTTCTCAACCCAAAGAGAGCTGTGGAAAGAGTTTGCCTTCTGAATAAAAAATGTTGCGGGTCTTGCGTGAAGGCCAACATTATTCTGAATAGTTACGTTACGAGATATCATATCATTCTCTCCTAAATATTAAAATGAGTTGTTCACACAGATTTATTCCAAATATTTATCGGCATCGGCAAATCAATAGCCAACCGCCGCAAAACATTCTGTTACTATACCAATTATAGTATATCATTTTTCAAAAATAAAATCAATAGTTTTTTTGCATATAAATTTGACTCTGCAAGCCTCGTTTATATGTAATTTTCAAATGTTTTTGTGCACAAATGCAGTTATTTTTACATAATATGGAAAAGTTGTCCGCCAAAGCGGACAACCTTTTATTATTCTGCAGATGTAATTCTTTCAACTTCAGTTATAAGGATATATGCTGTTACGCTAGCACTTTTCACGTAAACTTCGGAATTCGGAATGAGATATCCACCACCCTGAAGCATAAAACCGTCCTCTGTGAAAACGCCCTCGCTTATAAATGTTCCCGTCATATCCACACGGTCATTTATCGCCTCTTGTTTGTGGAGTATTCCCTCCTGATCGGCTACATATATCTCCGCGGGATTAGTCTGAAATGTTTCAAGTGTTCCAAACATACTCTCGTGCGAGATACTGAAAAACTCATCACCGTTATTAAAATACTCCGCAGTGCTATCACCGACATCCGCAAGGCGGAAAGAAACTCGCGCACTCTCAAAAGTCAAAGATGCATTTTTGTCATCGGTGCTTGAGTATTTAAGTATTGCTCTTGAAGCAATACCGGCTATTACAGCAATTATTGCAACAACAACGAGGAAATCAATAATATTAGGTTTAAACCCCTTTGTTTTCTTGATTTTTACATTTGTATTCTCGTTCATTATTTTTCTCCTTCAAGCTGTCTTATTTGCGTACAGTAGGCTGTTCCGGTATAGTTCGGGGTGCGCATAGCCACTAAAGTCCCGACAGACAAATCATACTCGCCGCCAATATAGTATCTGCCGTCATCGCCTACGGCTGCATTAACACTTACCGTAACGGTGACATCTGAATATCCCGGATAGTCTGAGGAAACAAGCTCACCTGTGAGCAAATTGCTGCCGACATATACCGCATCGGTAACATCAACGGCTATTATCTGTCCGAGCTTTACATGCTTGACGGTATCCACAACATTATCTCCGACAATAAAGTTGTCGGCAAATTCGTCACGTATCCCGCGAAATTGAATTTCGTACTCAACAGGCACAAGAACTCCGGATAAACCGCCGTCATTTTCCCCCCCGTCATTTCGGAAAATATCCGTACGGAAAAACAGTACAGCAACAGCTATTACAGCAGCTATCATAATTATTATAACTGCATCAACAACATTAAATCTGCGTTTCTTTTGGGAAATCCCCATAATTCAATACCACAACTTTTACCGCAATTAAACTACCGCAGTTAAAGTGCATCCTTTCTCACCCTTTGGGCGTTTCTTATGTCAAAGTTTGAACAAGCACACGTTTTTCTTATAATTCCACTTTAAATAATTTCGTCCGGTTTTGTTGAATTGAGCGTTTTGCGTACAGCACATGAAAGACCGATAATCAGCCAAAACATAAGGAATAAACGGTAATCATACCATACATAATCCGTTATCCCCAGTGTGAGCACTGAGAAAACGGAGCAAAGCAGAGCACTTGAATAAAGACGTTCATTTCTCTTTTCTGCTGTATGCAGTTCAAAACAGCTCTGCGCCCAGACAAACATGGTTATGACAAACACGGTAAGTCCGACAATTCCAAGTTCAACAAATATCTGAAGATACAAATTGTGAGCATGAGGAGCATATTCAAGTATCGACTGAGTATACGTACTGTATGTTTTAACAAATGCATCCTCACCGATTCCCACACCGCTTTGCCAATGACTACCGAGAATATTCCAAACACCTCGCCAAAGATCCACAAGGTACGCAGTTGAGGCATCATGCACGCGCCCGATGTTTATAACCCCGTTAACTATATTCTGTGGAAGTATAAGCGGCAGAACGGCAACAGCTCCCCCACCGAATATAAGGGCAACAACCGTTTTGCGGCTGTACATCATAAAGAAGCTTACAACACCTATAAGAAGTCCAACCCATGCACAAACTGTCCATGTGCTGACAAGACATCCTATTGATACTAACAACGAGCACATAAGCGCAAATCGCACACGCGAATTCTTTGTAACAATAAGTGCCGCAATCGTTAGCGGAATCACCGTGATGAGATACTCACCAAGCACATTGGGAGTTTCAAAGGTGGAAGCCACCTGTGCAGTGATACCTACAAGCAGTGATTTCGTTTCCCAAACAGCATCACCGACTCCGAAGAAAATCTGGTAAAGTCCGTACATTGCAACTACAGTACACGAGGAAATAACCGCAGCAATACACTTCACTATCCATTCTTTAAGGCGAACAAGGTTTACAACGAGGAAATATCCCAGCAAAAACACACAGTACACCAACGCCGAGCGGATGCTCTCACCCGAGATTGAAACAAGCCCTCCAAATGCCATAAGCAGCATAAATGTAAGCACCGTACCGTCAACCAGATCGATCTTAACCGAACGCTTTCCTCTCATGACCTTTATAAAGAAGCATACGGCTGTGTATATAACCGCCGCAGCAAGCATCTCAGCAGATGCGAACGGCAATGCCGCAAATATTAAAACAACGCCAAACTCAGGTTTTATAAGAACGGCATATGCCACCGCGACTGCGATTATTGAAAGAATCAAGACTATAGGCTGCATAAAAAACGAAAGGACTCCAAATATAAGTCCCGCAACAAACGGTACATTGAATCTGTCCGCAACAGTCTTGTTCTTCTCAAAAGTTTCCGTGCGAAGTCCTATAATGCCAAAGAGAACAAATCTCGCAATGGGGCTTGATACAAGCGCGCTCGCAAGAGTATGTCGCGAGGATATCATCATAACCGACGATATGAGCATCCCAACGAGCACAATTATCTGTTCAAGTCCGAATATGAGGTCTTTGAAATATAAAATGTGGAAAAGATAGGCTATCGCACTGTAAAGTGATGCGGAGAATATAAATATGCCATACGATTTTATTGAGCTGAAGAGAAGTGAATCCAGCATATGCCGCAATGCACCGAGTACAGCACTGTTTTCGGTCGCCTGAGCAATTTTACGTTTGAGGGGGATCACGGCTCTGCCCGAAGCATCAAGCTTTTTCACGCCCTTCGCTATCATGCTCTCGCCAACAGCTTTTTCTTCTTTGGTGTAAGCGGTGAAAATTCCGCCGACTATACCCGATTCAAGCTTTTTATATATCCACTCGGAAAACCGTCCAAGCGCCGAAAATATAACAGATGAACCAAACGCACGCTTGACACGTGAGCGTTTTTTCCCTGAGTCATTTGTTTTATTCAAACGGCAGGCCTCCTTTTTAGTTTATTTGCACATGCGAAGTATAAGCCCACAGCCTAATCTTCGCTGTCCTTATCTATTCCGACGCCCTCGCCGCAAAGTAAGTCAGGGCGGCATTCGCGCGTCTTTTTGAGCGCCTCTTCACGGCGCCATTTTTCTATGTTCGCATGGTGTCCGGAAAGAAGCACGTCCGGAACCAGCTTACCGTGAAAATCGTACGGGCGCGTGTACTGCGGATATTCGAGCATGCCCGATGCGATGCTCTCGCCGCGCCAACAGTCCTCGTTCGTGAGAACGCCGTCAAGCATTCTCGACACACAGTCAACAAGCACACACGCAGGAAGCTCGCCGCCGGTGAGGACATAGTCACCGATAGACAGCTCCTCATCCACGATCTCCTCGATTATGCGCTCATCCACGCCCTCGTAGTGACCGCAGAGGATGATAATATTATCGTATTTGGTAAGCTCATACGCATGCCTTTGCGTTAAAACCTTGCCGCGCGGCGACATGTATATAACACGTCTTTTGACGTTTTCGCCTGCGTTTTGCGAATCTATAATTGATTTATAGCACCCGTATATCGGAACGGCGCTCATGAGCATCCCCATTCCGCCGCCGTACGGCGTATCATCTACACGTCTGTGCTTATTTTCGGAAAAATCGCGTATGTTGTGAGAGTGAATCTCCACAAGACCGCCTTCCTGCGCCCTGCCGATAATGCTCGAAGAAAGCACCGAATCGACAACGTCGGGAAAAAGCGTCATTATGTCAAATCTCATTGGTGACAACCTCCGCGCCGTCGTCAAACATTCCGGGAATCGGACGAAGATATATTCCGTCGTCGTCTATATGACCGATGAACTCGTCCACCGCCGGAACCAAAACTTCCTTTCCGTCATCCGTTTTTACAATGAAAAGGTCGGAAGCAACACTCTCAATATAATCCGCGAGTACGCCGAGCTGCTTACCCGTGTTTTCATCGAATACGGGAAGTCCTATGATATCAGCAACGAAAACGCGGTCATCGTCAAGCTCGATATCGTCGCGGTCGGCATATATAACACGGTTTTTGAGAAGCGACGCCGCCTCTATTGAATCTATACCGTAGAAATATATAAGCGCACAGCCCTTGTGAACGGACGCCTTTGTTACCTCAAGAGAAATGTATTCGTCTTTCTTTTTGTAGTAAAGGGTTTTGATGCCGCAAAGCACCTCTGCACTGTCGCACCAAGACTCCACCTTGCACGCACCGCGTACTCCGTGAGTATTTATTATCTTTCCGCATTCAAGATATTTTTCTTTCAAGGTAATGTCCTCCAAGCCGCGTTTGTACGCATGTATACAATTAACCACTATATATTGTAACACATTATTTTAACATATTCAAGGAAATTTCGCAAATTTTAATTTTATGTACACAAATTCACAGCATAAAAAGAAATACCGCCGCATTTTTGCGGCGGTGAAAATATTAAGTTTTGCGGTCAAATCTTGTTTTGCAAACGGGACAGGTTATTGTTATCTCCCCCCTGCCCTTCGGTACACGCAGATTGTTTTTGCAATTGGGGCAGGCGAAATAGCGATGCGTTTTTATATCCTTAATGCGGTTTTTCTGAAGCTTGAACCACTTTTTGATTTTGTTCCAGATGCCGAGAAACTTCATGTTTTCTTTATATCTTGCCTGCCTGTTTTTTGAAAGCATGCGAAAAACCATCCACACAAGCAGTATACTTGATAACAGATGGATTACCCACGACACAACAAGATATTTTATTGATACCAGCGATGAAGCAAGAGAGAGTATCATCGAGCATATCAGCATTGCATAACAAAGCGTGTCAATACCATTTCTGCCGTAAAAGAATCTTGAGAGTGCCGCTCCCACTCTGTAGAGAAAGTTTTTCAAAATAACATCACTCCAAATAATATACTACAGAGAATTATACGCCAAAAATCATATACATTCTACCCTAAATATTCAACAAAGAGTAAAAATTTCATTAAAAAGCAAAAAGACTTGCATTTTTGTTTTTTTTGAGTTATAATATTGTCAGTATACTTTAGAAAGGAGTATCTCTAAATGATTTATGATGACGAAAAGGGCAAGCCCGAGTCCTCGTGCACTCACGATTGCTCGTCCTGCTCTGCTAGCTGCTCATCACGTGAAAAAAAGAGTCTTCTCGAAAATCCTCACGAGATGTCACACATCAAAAAGGTCATCGGCATTGTAAGCGGCAAGGGCGGTGTAGGCAAGTCTATTGTCACATCCATGCTCTCAGTGCTTATGAACCGCCGCGGCCACAGCACCGCTATTCTCGATGCGGATATCACAGGTCCCTCTATCCCCAAGGCATTCGGTGTCAAGGGTGAGGTCACCGGCGACGGTGCTGGCGGTATTTTCCCGCTTGAATCCAAAACCGGCATCAAAATGATGAGCGTAAATCTTCTTCTCCCTGAGGAAACCACTCCCGTCGTATGGAGAGGTCCCGTAATCGCGGGAACTGTTAAGCAGTTCTGGACCGACGTTATCTGGGATGATGTAGACTTTATGTTCGTGGATATGCCTCCGGGAACCGGCGACGTTCCGCTTACCGTGTTCCAGTCCATTCCGCTTGACGGAATCATCATTGTAACCAGCCCCCAGGAGCTTGTTTCCATGATAGTTGCCAAGGCAGCAAACATGGCACAGATGATGAACATTCCCGTTCTCGGACTTGTTGAGAATATGTCCTACTTCAAGTGCCCCGATTGCGGCAAGGACTACAACATCTACGGCGAGAGCCACATTTCCGAGGTTGCCGAAAAGTTCGGCTATGACATCCTCGCGAAGATGCCTATTGATCCCCGCCTCGCAGCACTCTGCGACAAGGGTATGCTTGAGCTGATGGAAAACGATTATCTCGACAAGGCAGCAGAAAAGCTGGAAACCTTGCTTTAATTAAAATACAAAACCTCTTGGCATACGCCAAGAGGTTTTTGTTTTTTATCCGATTTTATTGCCCATCGCGGCGAGCATTGCTTTGATTTTTGTCATAACGTCATCAAACTGATCGGGAGTTAATGACTGCTTTCCGTCGGAGAGTGCCTTCGCGGGATCGTTGTGCACCCCGATCATAATACCGTCTGCACCTGCAGCAACAGCCGCGAGTGCAAGCGGCTCAACCAGCCAACTTATACCGCCGGCATGGCTCGGGTCCGCCACAACGGGAAGATGCGAAAGCTTC
>JAZTXD010000101.1:0-16432 GCA_045636265.1 Candidatus Flemingiibacterium sp. | reverse complement strand
ACCTGAGTATGCGGAGAGGACCATCGAATCAGATCCTCGATACTCCGGACCTCGACCGTCTCGTCCCGGTCCTTATATCGATTCTGCTCGACGAGTATTACGAGCCGCGCTCCAGCTTTACGAGCCTTCTCCATCTCGTTCCGGAATCGGACGTGTTCCGACGTGCAATTCTTCGCCAGCTCCGCGATATTTTGCTTACGGTCTATAACTATTTGCGGCCGGTTGTAATCCATGTAGTCGCCGAATAATAGCTTGCTGACCTCGTACGGTACGCCGTTTTTATCGAAGTGCTCGAGGATACGGCCGATCGCTTTAGGTTTTTCCCTTGAGTCGACAATAATATATTTATTGTAAATCATCTAAAAATCTCCTCATATCGTCAGCTCCATTCGTATTTGTGCCTTCTCCTCCTCCAGGCGCTCCGATGCTTTTTTATAATATTCCTCGTCGATCTCGAATCCGACGTAATCGAAGCCCATATCGTAACAAGCTATCAAAGACGAGGCGCTCCCGACGTGAGTATCGAGTATCTTGTCGCCGGGCTTCGCGTAATGCTGTAGGATCCATTTATAAAGAGCGACTGGCTTCTGCGTCGGATGGATCCGCGCGTCTTTATCGTCGCTGATGAATCCCATTTGATAGCATACGAACTTGTCCACGACGCCCGGGAACGACGTCCAGGCGAGCTCGCATTTAGAGTACGGATTCTCAAACTTAGCCTCTCCGACTTTATCCCATACGAGCCACTTCGTCCCCGGAGGAAGATGCTCCGTCATGTACTGGCCGCCCCATACGATCGCGTTCCGGCTGACTCTCAGCAGCTCACGAAAGTAATCCGGCCCGGGAATCTTGTCGTCCCACTTTGACGAGTAATGTCTCGGAGTCGCGTGTCCGAATCCGCCGGTCCCCTTGTCCGCTTTGATTCCATACGGCGGATCCACGACGGCCAGCTCGAAGTAATTGTCCGGGAACTCTCTCATACCAGCGAGACAGTCCATGTTATAGAATCCGAAGTCGAGCATTATCGGAACTCCTCTATATATTTGCCGTCGATTTTCGTAAAGTTAGCAGCGTGCTCGACGTCCTCTGTATGATGGCAATAAGACGGCCAGCAGTCATTATCACACGCCCGGCCGTCGCACACGAACGCGACTCTCGGAGCAATTTGTCTCGATAACTCTTTCCTTAGTCTCTTATTATCGGCCATTAACTTTTGATTATCCTCCAGGAGCTGCTTATACGCCTCCCGGAGCTCCTCGTATCTTTTGTAATTAAATACTAACGGTTTAGTCATTAGAGCCCTCCGTTAAAATGGAATATCGTCGTCCTGCAGCGGCTCGAGTCCTTCCGGCTCGTCGCTCGTTGCAGCTGATCCGTCGCTGTTAGTCTTTTTATCGCAGAAGTCGAATCCGTCAGCTCTGAGCAGCCAGGCAGTCCGATTCGGCTCGTTCTTCGGTTTATACGACTCCATGCGGCCGTATACGATAATCTGCGAGCCCTTGCGGATCCACTTCTCGACGACCTCGGCGCGCTTACCATAAAAGACGCAGTAAAACCAGTCCGTATCGTCCCCGAAGTCCCTCGATACTCCGACGGATACGGTCGTTTTTTTATACGGCCCGTTCTGTCCCTGGACCTCTGTTATTTCCGGATCTCGTCCGGCGTAACCATGAATCGTAATAGAGTTATACATATAATCCCTCCTGATTAATAAGGCGGAGCGGCGAAAAATGGAAGTTAGCGTTTTGCCCTGCAGTTATACTTTTATCATTTAAGGAGATAGATCCGCCCCGCCTTTATAACTATTCCTGCAGCCCGAGAAGCCGCATAAATGTTTTAGACTTCCAATGAGCCGAGATTATCCCGCATACAGCGCCCCGGACCGTCGGATCTTGCTGCTCGATAATAAAGTCCTCTATCGCTCGGATATGATCGAGCAAGTCCTCGGCCGTCTTTATCTTGCTGAGCCGGCTTTTATTTTCGAAGTGATGGATAACTGCCGAGACGTCGATGCTGGCGTGATGTATCCGATTATCTGCTGCCAGGCACTCGAGATTAAAGAGCTCGTCCTCTCCGTATGTCAGAGACTCGTCAAAACGGATATTATTATCCTCGAGGAACTGACGCCGGTATATCTTATTCCATACGAACTCCCATCTCGTCGGCCGGTTTTCTATGTCGTACCATCCGCCGACGTTCGTATACCTTGTCGCGAGCCGGTTTATCTGAGCATAATATCGTTTATGATTCATTTGATGAATATTAGCGTCGGCCAGCAACGTCGCAAAATACGCCCGATTCGCATCCTCCAGGAGCTCGTCGTCCGCATCGAGGAAAGTTATCCAGTCGCCATCCGCATGATATAGTCCGGTATTACGAGCCCCGGATACGCCCGGATTAAACATATTCACAAAAGAGACGAATCGGTTGTCTTTTCTCTCGTACTCCTCGACGATCTCGGAATCTATCGAGCGGCGCTTCTCCTCGTTGTCGTCTATCATTAAGAACTCGAATCTATCGTCGTCCAGTTTATGCAAGCTCTCACAACAGCGCCGGATCCACTCGCCCGCGTTTTTATACGGAACTATGATACTTATCATTTGCGGACCTCCTATCTAAGCGTCGTAACGATAGCCTTAGTAACGGCCCGGGAGATCAGCTCCTCGAGTCTCGTCCATTGTTCCGGGCTGATCTGCGGCGCGATGATAATCTCCGGAGCGGACTCCGTTCCGTCGATAACCATCTGTTCCGGCTCGCTCGGCTCGTCCGGGATAACGTATGTCTCAGGCAGAATGTTAAATCTGCTCTCGATATGCTGGACGTCGCCCTTCTGTATCTTGTTGCGCGCGATAACTTTTGAAAAATACGATTCGCTCTTGTAGATCATCGGACCGGCCTCAGTTAGCGCGATCCCCCTGCTCTGAATCTCTTTTCGGAGCGACTCTCCGTTAATATTAATTAATCTTGCCATTACTGCACCTCCTCGATTTCGTATACCTCCGGAGCCCTGATAATCTTCGTCCTCTTGCAATAGTCGCACGTCTCGCAGCGTCTCGGCTCGACCTGGCCGGTCTTTATTAAATCGAATCGCTCGATTTTAGCCGCTACCATCCCGAGAGCTGTATCGAGGATATGCTGCGGGATCTCGATTATCTTTACGTCCGGAACTTTTTCTTTTGTAGCTGCAACGAGAAAAAACGGGAGCGGCTTGTCTCGGCCGGTCGCCAGTTGCTCGATTTTTTGATATATAGCCCCCTGGACGTCGTATCCCCAAAACTCCACCCAGGAGCGCCGGCCGTATCCCTTGTCGTAGATACTCTCGAAGTCCTTAACGACCTTTAGATCTACGATTCTCTCGTCGCTGTATACGTCCATTTTTATCTTCCAGCTGACTCCGAAAAGCTCGGCCGTCTTTATGACTTGAGTATCTCCGCTCGTCAGATATTCCATCATTAACGGCTGTCTCGTTATCGTCTCGATTATCTCGTCCGCCTTCTGATATTTAGCCAGGAGCCCGCCGCCTCGCTTCGAGAACATTACGTCGCGATGCTCCTCGACGAACTCGTCCGCCTCCCCGGAGAAAAACGCGTCGACGTAGCTCCCGACCAGGAGAGCGTCCGTCTCCTCTCGCTGATATAATCCCCGGGATTCGGCGAGCCCGGACGCCTCGCATCGGTCGAACGCCTTAAACTGCGAGACGCTCCAGTATTTCGCCGTAGCCTCCGGCCCGAAGTAATTCGTCTTATTTACCTCCATAATTGACGATACCTCTCTCGAGCGTGAGCACCTTGCAAAGAGCATACGCAGCCTCGTCGTAATATTTGATTAACTCGGCCGGAAGCTCCCGCGTATTAGTCCTATTAATTGCCGCGTGCCACTCCTCGAAGTGCTGTTCTGTAATTGCCAGTCGTGTCGCTGCAGCGTGTTTGTCCGGACCGGACGGCTTGATAAATAACGGTTCCGTATTTTGTACTCCGAGAATCTCCCGGACGTTAATGTTCGTGTCCATCGTTGTCCTCCTCCATGGTTACTAATTCTTTATATTCCTCTACTAACTCTTCCGAGATCGCTCGTACTGAGCTCCGCATAACATAGAACGCCATCTCCGCATTTTTAATTAAATGCTCAGGAAGTCCCGTAACAATACGAGCAGCTTCGATTCCGAGATCGTACGCAGTCCCCTCGAGAGTTATCTCCAGCCTCGTCGTCTCGCTGTCTATCCTTTCCGCTTTAACTTCTATCATTTGCGGCCTCCTCTCCTGCGGCCTCGTGAGCGCAATTCCAACACATATATTTACCGAACTTTGTCAGCGCATTATTCGCGATAGCCTTAGCTTTATATTTGTCGTGATCCGTAATCAGCTCCCCGCAGACTTCGCAATAAATCTCGTCCGATTTTGGCGGATACTCGCGGATCCGGAGGCATTCGGTCGTTTGTCCGAACGCTGTAATAGTCGCCTTGTAAATGCTGATTTTTTTATTCTCCCAGTCCTCGACTTTAGTCGAGCCGTACGCCTTAGAGATAGCCTTCGCGTTCGTAGTGTTGCAGATCATCGGTTTATAGTCGCGCTCTCTAAAATGCAGCGCCATCTTTTTTTCGCGGCCCTTCTCGTTCTGTACGTCGTCTCTCGATACGTGATCTATCGTCAGTACGAGATCGCCTCCGTCCGGAACGTCCCAGGAGCCGAGGAAACTTTTATCCATAAACTTACGGAAATCGCCCTTTAATTTTTCTGCCATTGTTACACCTCCTCGCGTTTGATCTCTATCTGCAGCGTATCTTCTGCAGCATAGGCCAGCTCTCCGACGAAGCTCCCGACCTCCTCGAAGTCCATTAGAGAGAACTCGATCGGGACGTCTATCCGGTCGTAATTGCTATTATCGTCGTTCCATCTGAGCGCCGTACCTTTTAGCGTTACTTTATATGTCTCCATACTGCACCTCCTTAAAACATATAGAGAGCAGCCAGCCCTACAAATAAGACGAGCCCGGATAATCCGTATCTCATCCAGTCGATAAAAGAGCCTTCTCTTATTCTGTACTTTGACATAGCTGCACCTCCCCGTTATTAATCTTTTGGAATAACGTCTCGCACGCTCGCGCGTCTCTCGGCGTTCGGCCGAACTCAGTAAAAGGACAGTCGCCGTATTTAATACGGCCGTCGACCGTTCCGTCCGCCTTAAGTATCGGCGAGAAGAACGGACAGTCCTGGCAGCTGAGACGGACGCCCTGGAGCTCGTACTCTTCTCCCAAGCTGACCGGAGCCGTCTCTCTCTCCTCGTACCGGATCCGCGCGATCATACCTTCGAACGTCACCGTCGGATTTTTGTCTCTTAACTCGAATAATTTTTCATTGAGCCTATCTGTTAAAGTCTGAGCCGAGTCTGCTGCGACGATGGCGAACTGCTGATAGCTCCTGCAAATCATTAAAAAATCACCTCCGATTCTGTTCTTTGGTGATTCTTATAATATCCGTATTTAATTGTACTGAGCGGGCTCCCCTATCGCTTTTTTATAAATTGCCCCCGATTATGATTATCGGAATACTTTCGGAGATTTTTATACGGCCTCCGATTATCGGAAGCCTCCCTCTCGTGCTGGATATTAACTTTTCGAATCACCTTTACGGAGATTATAATCTATAAATACAGATTCTGTCAATTAATATTTGTTATGATGCAGAAGCATAAAAAAGAGGCCGGATCTCTCCGACCTCATTAAAGCGCCCCGGATGGAGGACAAAAATCTATTGAACTGACGAATACTTATATTTCAATTTTTTTGCTCCGAGACGCTCTATAACATATTAATATGCGTACATTAACTCGTAAGAGCCGCTATAGAATGCGCCCGGTGATGCCGATCTTGATGCCGCCGATGATGTGATTGTCAGTGTTGTTCCGCTGTAACTCCACGAATAACCGCTTGTGATATTATTTACTTGCCTTGTACTGCCGATACGAAAGACATTTCCGTGTGTTGTTGTTCCGTTACTTGCTATATCAACGATGTAGTAATATGTTGTGTTACCTGACGATGATACAGAAGCGTTCAACCGTACAACAAAAAATTTCGGCTGCCCCTTCATCGATGTAAACTGCAGCGACGTCGGATAATTTGACGCCGTCGCCGTTTTAGTATCATACGATACAGATCCGCCGCCTCCCGACGCCGTTCCGGTCGCCTGAGAGCCGTCCGATTTTATAAAAATCTTTCCGCTGGCGACGTCTGATTCGACGGCCGTCGTCGGAGTCGCGTCAGTAAATCGAGCCAAGCCTCCGCCCGTTTTAGGCAGCATAACGGCCGGGACGTTACTGTATGACGCTCCGTTCCATAGTGTTAGATTCTGAGCCATTTAGACGGCCTCCTCTCTATGAAATTGTGAGGACCTTAGTCGATGAATCCTGCGAGATGCTCGGCATAGATAGCGAGCCATTTACGCCCAGGATACTCTTCCCCGTTAAAATGTTCTGAGCAAGGCAGTCCGAGACGTTCGTCAGAGAGACGGATCCGCCGGATGTAAAGCCGGCCGGGATGGTATACGTCCCCGCCTTTGTCCCGATCGTTCCGCCGGTTGCTCCATTGTTAACCATACTCCCCTGGACCTCTCCAGCTGCTCCGTAGAGCTTGTCTCCCGTCAGCAGATGCGCCGCCGTTCCGGTAGCTCCGGAAGTGTCGTAAAATTTCGCCGTTCCTCCTCCCACTTTCGGGACGTTAATTTCCGGGACGTCGCTATACTGTACGTTATTGATGATAATCGAAGCCATATATTTCCCTCCTATGATACTGTTAATACGGATCCGTTCCATTCGATTAATCCGTAATTATTTGGAATCGCGTTAATAGTTATATCCTCCAGCATATAAAAAAGCGCCGTATCGAGAATCTGGGCCTCTGAGGACGGCGTTATTTCGGTCGGGCCTTCGTACGTAGGCGGGAGGATAGCAGCGGGAACCGTTAAGTCCCCTTCTATCGTCTCCGGAGAGCTGAGCGTTCCGGAGATCGTTTCCCCGGGAGTTAATGTCCCAGAGATCTCTCCGTATACGTTCATTATTTAGCCTCCCCGGTAATTTTTATTTTAGCACTGATAAATGTATCGACTGTCTCGTCCGCGTGCGTTATCTCTATATCGTAGTTATACTCCCGATAGTCGAGCTTTTTAGACTCTTCCGCCAGGACGGTAAATCTCAGCGAGTCGTTCGGAATAGCCTTCTCGATATAGAGCTCGTATCCCGGCTCTCCGACGTATCCTTTAGAGAGAGCGAATCGGATCGAGTCGCCCGGCTGGACCTCGTACGGCTCCCGCGTCGGCTCCGTCGCTGGCGGTACCGGCGGAACGAGAGTATATAATGCGACGCCGAGCGTCATAGAGTCGCCTCTCGTTAATTGGATGTTCTTAGTCTTTTTGTCTATTTTGAGCATATCGCCCCTCCTGATTAATGTATCTTCTTTGTCGGTAAATCATAAAAGCGTTTTATACGCGCGTCCATGTCTCCATTCCAGCCATTTTTTTTATACGCGTTAATTAGAATCTCCATCTCTTTACGTTGCTCCGGAGTCGCGTATCCTGCGTCGAGTCTCGCCTCGAGACGGTCCGAGAGCATGGAATACGAGACGGCCTCGAGCGTCTGACGTGTCGCGCTGTTACGATTTATAATCCATGTAATAAGAGTAAAAAGCCCGTTCGATCCGAGCGCTGCTATTACTATCGCTGTCAATGTATCCATTTTTTCGCCTCTATTGTATTAACTATTCTTTTGCTCTCAGTACCTGGATGGTACTCGCTTTTGTTGATGATTTGTTATATCGTTTTTCGTCTTTGTAGATGTTAAAAAATCTGTGTTTGTGCCTTGCCTCTGCTACTCTGCCATTACCCATGTAAATCAAGGCGTGTTGTCCACTTGTCTTTTTATAGCGCACTATGTCGCCGGCCTTGAGGAATCCGTCCGGGATCCGTTTACCGCTAAAAATAATACGGAATTTATCCGACGTCGGAAACGCTGCTTTTACTCCGCGCATAGCTACGAAATTTTTGTCTACGCCCGACTGTCGAATGACCGTATTAACGATATTACCGCAGTCGGACCGCTCCGCTTTAGTATCGTATCCGTATTTATCCATCGCAGCTTTGCATTTAGCCGTCGGAGCTCCTCCGTTATATTTCCATTTAGAGGACGGCGTTCCATACGGCCAGGCGAGCTCGTTCGCTTTACTTACGATTTTACTCGCGTTTGTTGTCGCCGTCGGTTTTGGAGCTGGTTTCGTTGCCGGCTTGTTAGGGATACAAACGGGCGTTAATCCAGGCCTGCATCGCTCGAACTGATGCTGGCCCGAAATCCCCGTCTATCGGTTTTGCTCCGAAAAGGCGCTGCGCTGCGCGGGCCGTAGCCGGTCCGAACGCGCCGTCCTGCTTGCATCCTGCGACGGCCTGGAGCCTTTTAACTGTTGCTTTTCCGAGGATACCATCGACCGCGATACCCCCGAGCGCCTTCTGCAGTCCTGCAATAGTGTTATATCCGCAGTCTCCATCGACGGCCAGCTTTTTAAGAGTAAACGACGGCTTATAATGCGGCCGAAACACTCCGCAGACGTATTTAGCTGTCCTCGTTTTGTTTGCAACTTTCCCGCCGTCCGTATTTCCCTCGATAGTATAGATCGAGCTCGTGCTATTTTTAGCCCGGACGAATCCGATATGATTCGGGACTCCGTTACGATCCCAGTCAAAATATATAACGTCCATCGGCATAGCTAAATATAACGGTATTTGAGCTAAGTTACTTCTGCACCACTTGATCGACGTCGGGCAGTATGTTACTTTTTTTCCTCCATAATAAAGAGAGGCGTCTCCGCCCTCGTTGAAAATGTAACATACGAACGCATTACACCACGCCGCCCCGGATGGAAGTCCGCAGAACTTACGGAAAATCGCGCCGCCTTGTCCTAAATGCTTTTTTGCTATTGCGAGCAATTCAGTATTATTTTTCCCCATCTTCTTGTACCTCCGAGTCCTCCGGCTCCTCTATACTCATATATAAATTATGTTCGTGTTCGACCTCCGGGAGCCCCGTAGCGATGGACGTCAAAATCGAAAGAATTCCGGCCAGGACCGACGCAGATAAAATAAAGATCCAGTCAACGTCCCCGAGTCGCGTTACTCCATCGACAGCGATCAGACTCGCGGCGACCTGGGCGACCGTACGGGCCGCTCTTATTAAACTCGCTTTAATAAACGTGTTCACGATAATTTACCTCCCTTTAATACGTGCCTATCAAAACAACGTAACAATTAAAAGATGCTGCAGAGGAAGCCATACGATGCAGAGTTAAGTATGTATTAGTACCTATTTGCACAGCTGCGTTTGTTATGTAATTTGAAGAAGTCAGCAAAGTTGCATAGCCACTTGTTACTGTCATTCCTGACGGCGGCGACAATGTAGTATTGTTGCAATACACGCCGTTATTAACGGAAGTCCATGTTGATCCAGAAGATATTTGCCGCTCCGCCTCCATGCGTCCGCTGCTCCATTTTCTAAAGGACCATCCACCACTCGTTCCGGTTTCGGTAACATAGTCAGCGCCTCCTCCTCCGCCTCCGCTCGATAATTTCGAAGTAGAATCCGGACTGATTCCAAGCGCCTCGGCCAGCGTTACCGATAACGTCCCGAGCTCGAGCTTGTTGTATCGCTCAGCGAGAACGTCGTATTCGGTTTTAACGATTTTGAACTGGCCGGTCATCCCGTACCTGGCGAAATCGACGTTTATCGTATCGCATAGCTTACACTTCTGTAATTGTTTGAACTGTGAATAGCTCGGATCGTCAGCAATACGGATAAAATCGACGGTTATATTTTGAGCCGGTAAATATGTCTGATTACTTTGTATATACGCCAGTCCCTCGGCCTCTAAATCGGCCGTCGTCGGCTGCGTTTCGAACTTGTCCGTCAGCTCTAACGGAATGCAGCGATCCGTCCCGTTAAAAGACGGATAGCTCGCGCTTACTTCATTTCCTTTGACGACTATATCGTTACCGCTTCCATCCTGGCCGATCCAGTACGGTATAACTGACGTAAACGTATCGGAGTAATCTGTATCCTCTTTATAATCGACTAAATTTACTCCGTAGCGGACCGTAAAAGGTTTGACTTCTCCACGACTCGACCATAATTTTACGTCCCATTTATCGAACTCGTACTCGCCTCCATACGCATCCAGGATAGAGCCCTCTCCTCCGCCCAGGATAGAACGGACCGAGCGAGGAACTCCGTCAGCTACTGCGAGGAATCCGGTCGAATCTTTGTCCGTTCTGTAATTAAACGGATTCGCCGGCGTCGAGTTTCCGAGCATAGTAAAAGCGTCTGCCAGCGAGTTAATATTCGTACCGTCGACCGTCAGTGCGCATTGTCTATAACTTATATGGACCGCGTGAAATGTCACTACCCCGTTAATCGGCCTGGAATAGCTCACTATATCAAACGGCTGCACGTCTCCGCTCTCGTCGTGCTCGACCGCGATAATCCGTCCGCATTGGATCCGATCGTAATTAACTCCGTCGACTGGATACTCCATATCGAGCTCGTAAATGGAATTCCTCTCTTCGCAAACGACGACGGATATAGCATCCCGCAGTCGGCACAGCCCGTTAGAGATAAAAGCCGTCTCGCTGGAGTCGTATAAAATTGGAATCATGTTTTAGCCCCTCCTATACTTTCCACCAGCGCGGCGTTACTTTTAACTCCGTTACTGTATTGTCATAAATGAACGTATTTACGCCAGGAGCCAAGACGGGAAGATCGCTACCCAAATCAATAACGCCGTTCAGACTCACAATATCCCCGCCGTTTACCATGTAGCACTCGCCTATCTCGCAGTCGATATAAGTAGGATTTCCGAGCGCTGATTTTGTGGAATGAAGCACGACGCCAACCTTTTCTGCGGTTGCTTTTGTTGGTGCTACGCTAGTCGGCTTTACCTTTGTTGTATCTGATGACGCTAACGTCCTCGTTACTAAAATTGTTATAGTTTCATCTGACGCGTTATAAGAAACAGTCTCCGATAGCGTACACGTGCACGTTACCGTCCCGCCAGTTGTCGGGCAGGTATAAGTAACGACGCCGCTATTCGTTACCGTGCTGCTGGTGCCGGCTGTAAATGTAATCGTATCGACTTGCGTTTCAACGTCTGAATTTACGACGGACGCTGTTTGAACGCCTACCTCCGCGTACGTTGTGAATAATAAATTACTGTCAGACGTTGACGCCGTTACCGGCCCATTAAACTGATAACTTCCAACGCGCCCCCATGCGAATCTTCCATACTTAAAAGCGCCGATATTTACGTCTATTTCATCGCTGTTATTATAAACGCCTGACGGGATCGTATAGGTTTTCGTTTCTGTGAAACTATCCCCGTCGGCGATTATAACGTCTCCAAGTACAGCGTTTTCTATATAAATACTATAGCCATTAAACGTAATATTCCCGTAACCTTTTACAGCCAACAGTGGCGAGGCATCAAACAGTGTTGGATTAACCAATACCATTGGATTCTGTCCGTATTCAAGTGTCACATTGCCGCTGTCAGCCCAAATGTTGTTAGTACCGATCAGTAATTCAATCTGTTGTGGTGTAAGTTGGTAGGTGGTTGGGGTGGCAAGTTCGTAGCAAAATGTTTGCGTTCCGTATGTGTTCTTGAAATCTGTTGCCGTTGCGCAATCTGTTGCTTTTACATATATGTTTGGCGAATCTGATATGCCATACGCTTCACCATTTTGAGGATTGGCGGGATCAGCAGATTGATGAAACGCAGAACTGATAAAATTATCAACGCCATTTGCTTTTGCGGCAACGTACATTCTGTAAAGGTTTGGTGTTGTTGTAGTGTTTACGTTCAAATCGTTAATGGCTACTATTGCGTGTGTTACCGTCAACTCCCCACTGACAACATCTAACGTACCGCCGTATGTGGTGGACGGTAGTGTGGTTGTGTAGGTTTCGCTGACTGTTGGATTGTCAACGTCATCGGCTACTGTTACAGTGACATCATCGTGTCCGCTTATTGGTCTTATATTGTCAGGTGATGGTGTTCCGCTTCCGCTCTGAATTGGTACGATGTCGGCAACGAGCGACTTCACAGCGTCCGCTTCAGTAGCCTCTATTTCCACGACTTCGCCGCTGACTGTTTCCGTTTCTCCCCACTCGCCTATCGTCACCGCTGTTTCGCCTGATGTCAGCCAACGCTGTGGTTTGCAATTAAAAGTTAAAATAAACTCTCCTGCAGTATTATAATGCGCTGGATCCACGTCGAGCCCGGACATATAAACGCCGAGACGATACTCGTCCGGATGATATGTATCTGACAGCCTTTGATAACCCACCTGGGAGAGAATCGCGTTCCGGAAGTCGCTCAGCTTTTTTCGGAAGTCCTTCTGATCGTCTCCGAACGTACCGGCCGGATACGATACCTCTATATTTTCGAATCGTCCATGATCGATGGCAAAATCTCCGTTCCGTCCCGGGATCTGTATCAATTCGACTTTTCTGTCAGGAGCATTAAATACAGCGTCTCCGCTGATATATATCCCATAATCGAGACTGTTAATCCCTCCGAATATTAATCCGTTTTTTACGCCCATGCTGCTGTTCTCCTCTTTTGTGCAATAATAAGACGTCTCTCTACAGCTGCCGCAAGCTCTTCGACGCTCATCCCGTCGGATCCGTAGACATTAACGACGATCGGAGGCGCTCCACTTGCGTCGGCTATTGCGTCCAGTTTGTCCCAAAATTTATTTAACGGAACGACGGCCTCCGGACCGGCTTCTCCGATACCGGCTATCGTCGGACTGTCAAAAATACCGCCCTGAGCGTACCATTTTATACTGAGCGACGGCTTTTTGCCTTTTAATAAGTCGCTCAGCTTCCACCCTGGCGGCGATATGCTAAAATGCGGGAGCGGCACGTGCGGAGCTCTAATCGTAAACTTAAAGAATCCCTTGATCTTTTCGATTATTTTTTTAATTGCATCCCTGGCCGCCTCTATCGGAGCCGTAATCGCTTTTTTAATAGCGTTCCATGCTGTAGACGCTGCGTTTTTGATTCCGTTCCAGGCACTCGTTAGCGCCGCCTTTAAGTAGCTAAACGCTGATTTGATGCTTGTTACAGCTGTTAATATAGCCTCTTTAATCGCGTTCCATGTAGCCAGGGCGAACGCTTTAATCGTATCCCAGTTTTTATATAACGCTATACCGATAGCGATAGCCGCCGCAATAGCAGCGACAACAATCCCGATAGGAGCAGCGACAGCAGCGATCGCCGGACCTATTACGGCAACGAGTCCCATAATGCTCCCGATCAGCGACGCAGTCGTTCCGAGGATAACCAGCAGCGGACCGATAGCCGCAACAATTCCGAGAATGATAGTTATAGCTTGCTGCATCCCCGGGCTCAGTCCGGCCCACCAGTCCGCGATTTTTTGCATTATCTCGCCGAGCTTTTGCAGCGCCGGAGTGAGCATCGTTAATATCGTTCCGCCGACCTCATAGCCGGCTTCTTTTGCTGCGTTAAGAGACATTTGGAATTGATCCGCCGGAGTCAGAGTCTCATTAAATACGGATTCGAGCGTTCCTCCTGCATCTTGTGCAGCTGCGGCGAGCTGAGTAAAATCGAGAGAGCCGTTTTTTACTGCTCCATATATCTGATCTCCGGACTTACCGAATAAATCATACGACGCCGTTAATCCGTCCATACTATCGGTCCCGTTTAGAATCGTATTCTGTAAATCAGATAACGCCTCGTCGAGCGGGATTCCGTCAGCTGCTGCATTCTTTAACGCTTTGCGGAGTCCCTGCATTACTGTCTCGCTGTTAGCTCCGGACGTTTCCATCTGAGCCATTAACATAACGGCCTGATCTATATTTAATCCGAGCTCCTGGAATGCTGTCCCGTTCTGGATCAGCCCGGACGTCAGCGTATCGACCGAAGCGCCCGTCTTTTGTCCTGCGAGAGTCAGCGTATCGAGTAACGCCGGAGCCTCAGCTGCAGATAATCCGAACGCTGCGAGAGCCTTCTGCGACTGATCTATCGAGTTATTGAGATCCACGCCGTTAACTTTTGCGAACTTGATATAGTCGGCCGACAACGTCTCGAGCTCCTGGCCCGTTACCCCGAATCTCGTATTCAGCTCTCCGACGGCCGTTCCGGTTTGCTCGAAGCTCGCCGGGAGAGTCGTCGCGAGATTTTTTGCCGTCTCCTGCATCGCAGCAAGCTCTTTACCAGTCGCGCCGGTTTTGCTGGCGACGATGTTAAGCCCGTCCTGGACCTCGTTAAAAGCCTTTACGGATGCAGCTCCCATAGCGACGATCGGGCCGGTTACGTACATAGACATACTCTTCCCGACGTTTTTCATCTTGTCGCCGACTTGCTTAAACTGCTCAGAGAGAGCCCGGAGCTTTACGTTTCCTATCTGCCGAAGCTGATTTTCGAAGGTTTTTAATTTAGATTCCGTCTCGACGATTTCGCGCTGCAGCTGTCTATATTCCTCGGAATTCTTGTCGACGCCGGCCGCGTCCATTTTCGCCTGAGCTTGCTTTAATGCGTCGAGCTTCTTCTTCGTTTCCGTAACCTTTTGATTTAACAGCGTCTGCTTTTGCTGCCATAACGTAACGCTCGTCGGATTAAATTTTAACGCCTTATTAACTTGTTTTAACTCTTTATCGATATTCCTCGTAGACTTGTCGACCTGGCGGAGTGCCTTATCCAGCTTAGTCGTATCGCCCTCGAATTGTATCGTAATTCCTTTAATGTTCCCTGCCATTTTTATCCCAAAAATCCGTTAATATCGTTCTGCGTAGCTCTCCGTTTTTTATCTTTTTTTTCGGCCTCCCGGTCCGCACGCTTTTGTCTCTCGTTGTAATCGACGACAAAATCGACGACCTGGCCGACTTGCATTTTTTTAATATCTGTTATCGTGAGCCCTCGCTCGATTCCTGCGAGGATGATAGTATTTATATCGAGCTGTCCGGCTGATTTGCTGCTCTCAGACTCTCGAGAACGCTCCTCAGCCTCTGAAGGTTTTTTGACGATGTAAACCCGGACAATACCATTAAACCGACCTCCGGGACAATAACGTCGAGCGGGAACTCGTCGAACTGGCGAGCCCACTTATCCGGCGGCGCTATATCGTCGTTCGCTGCCTTTGCCATCGCCCAGGTAACATTAACGACGGAATCGATTAATCCCAGCTGCATCAGCGGGAGCGTTAGATCCATCGCTCGACCTTCGACGGCCTCGGAGATTCCTGCGACGTTAATTTCCTCCGTAGATCCGGTCTCGTTTATGACAGTCGATACCGTCTCTATCAGCGTCGACAGCAGCGGGACGAGCGTCTCGAATACGTCTTTCCCGAACTGATTTTTATATTCTATCGCCCAGCCCAAATTATTAGAGAGCCGGACGTCTTTTCCTCCGATGTTAATTACTTTCTCCATTTTTGTCCTCCTGGTTATACGACAAAAAGGCGGAGCATAATGCTCCGCCCCTCTTCGCTTTTATGATTCGGATTCGAGCTCCGGAGCCTGCGGGCTCGTAAAGAGCGTATCGTATCCAGTATCTCCCGGTTTGAACGACGCAATAGTAACGCCGCTCTCCGGATCGCCGATACAAGTAACGCCGAGAGTCTCGGTCGTCGGCTCTTTACTCTCCTCGATAGTCGCATACTCGCGGGCAATAGCTCCGAGAGAGCAGTTATACAGAATGCACTTTCTGCTCTCGGCGTCTCCCTCGACCTGGAACGCGATATATACGTTCGGCTTCAGCGCGCCTTTTACGTTAGCCAGGCCGCCGTTAGTGAGCGTCTTGTATCCGAGGAACCGAGTCTTAAAAGCGTCGTCGAACTTAGCGACCTCGAGATCGCCCTCGAACGTTCCGCCGGAGTATCCGCTCCAGTACGCAATATTATCGGCATAGAACGTATTCTGCTCGGACTGCTCTTCCGGCGAGAACGATACGGCGCCCTTCTGATGATACGGACTTCCGAGAGTTACCGTTCCGTCGTCTGCTACTGTGTACGTTCCGACGTGCAGCTCGCTAATACCAAATTCAACTTTGTTGGCCATTGGTTTCCCTCCTATATGGTATAATAAATAACAAAGACGCCTTCTTCCTCGATATAGACGTCCTCGCTCTTAGTGTAGTTAAAACCGTTCTCCAGGAGCGCGTCCTCGATCTCGGTTTCTTTTGACTCGTTTTTTATTGTGAAGTAATACTCTACCTGGTATCGGTTATTTCTCCAGTAGTGCGTATTATCCGCGTCCATTGTATCCTGGCCGTCCCCGATATATACGATATACGGCGGCTCGACTGGTTTCTTAAAATGCGAATATGCACACGGGAGGCCGGTACTCTGTAATACTTGATAAATTGTCATTATTCCAGCTCCC
>JAZTXD010000100.1:0-12246 GCA_045636265.1 Candidatus Flemingiibacterium sp. | reverse complement strand
GTTTGCAGGCGATGATACCTACGTTGCAGAAGCTATCGACCTTACCGACAAGCTCGGCACCGATGAGCTCATCAACTATCAGAACCAGCTCGCAGCTTTCAAGGGTATGACCGTTGAAGCTATCGAGTATAAGAACGGCACACCCGGCGACGACATCTACCTCACTCTGGGCTATAACGGCGCAAGCTACGATTTCTGCGTTGAGATCTACCTCACCGGCGAAGCTAGCGATGTTTACACCACCGTTGGTACTCTCGCAGTTGGCGACGTTGTTGACGTTGAAGGCTTTGTTTACTGGTATGAGGGTGTTAACCCCCATGTTACCGCTATAGCACTCGCTGCTGATGTTGGTTAATTAAATACGTACATAATTAAAAGCTCCTGCCAAACGGCAGGAGCTTTTATTATCTATTTTACCACGGAAAAGCCGGTACAGCATTACAAGCACAGGTTGTTGACGAGGGGTACGATAACAAGTATGCTGTGGTCCACCAAAGTATTTTCCGCCTTTTGATCCACTGTACAAGTCCAATCACCGCCAATCCGACGCTTGAACCTCGCGGACCGTCCCGAACCCAAAGGAGCTCTATCCTTTGCACGAAAATCGGCAGAAAAAATGAAAGTTTACAATCAATAAAAGCAATATGCACCGCCAAAGTGAGCTGCTTGTGCGGTGCATATCATGAGTATAGACTTTAATTATTTTTCTTGTTCCTCGCATTAGCGGCCTTGTCGTTTGCGTTAAACGCCAGATTGGTATTCTTCGCCGCCTTTACGATGTCTTTATACATCAAAATGTTAAGCTGATCCTCGTCTATTGTATTCTTCGGATCAAATTCATCTGAACCGACGTATGCGATAAGCTTAGCCAACAGCCACTTTGACGCAGGCTCATCCACACCGAGATTGAGCGAGCACACCATAAGCTTGCCGCCGAGAGCACTAAACTCAAACAGCGCCGCCTGACGTATAGCATACTTGTGTGTCGATACCACCTCGATAATCGGATCGAATGGAACGCCATCCCCGAAAATTACTGATGAACCGCCCTCGAGCATATCGGTAAACTGCCATGAGCAGAATCCCTCGTGAGCAAATCCGTCGATAGCTGTGTGGTCGCTTATAACAGTGGCGAGGTCACCCTCGTTTCTTCCGGCAAGCGCTATACGCACGGAGGTCTTGTTCTTCTGGAAAGGTACGTCGCCTACCGCGAGAACCTTCTTGCCCTCACGCAGCAGGTCCTTTAATTCTTCGCCGTCTGTTCCGCTATAGAGAACAACAGTGTCCGGAACGCTTGCTTCCACATGCGGGAAAGCGTAAAGCTCCCACTCGTTCTGTGAGATAACCTTGCCGTCGGCAACGAATTTTGCCTTAAGTGCAAGCTGTTTTGGCATGCAGTATTCGGGAAGCTTGAAGCTTATGTTAAACAGCTTCTTTACATCTCCGCGCTTGGTATCGGATACTTCAAAGTTACGTGCAAATGCAACCTCGCCCGAATTATCGGCAAGACATACTTCGATCACACCGTTCTCAATATCCTCTCCAAAGTGGGAAATATGTAAACCGATAGACACATCATCTCCGGCATAGTAGCTTACACGGAGCGTCGATTCTGTAAGGAGTACGGTTTCGGAGTTGTAGCGAAGAACGTTTTCAACGGTTTCACCCGGCTTGAGTTCATAGAACTCGTTCATCATACCAACATCATATCCGAATGTGTGCCAATGTGTGTCGATCGGGCCGAGGAAATCGTATCCGGCAAGCTCGCGGCTCATACGTGTTTTTTCAAAGCAGTACTTGCGCATACGTCTTTGCCACTCGCAGGAATTCTTGAAGTAAAGCGGTGCCTTTTCAAGAAGTCCTTTGGATTTGAGATGCTCCTCAACGGAGGTGAACATCGCAGTTTTTCCGATACGTGTGCCCTTATAGCGATCCTTAAGCGAAAGGTCGGTGTAGGTGCCGTCAATACAGATCTCATGAGAGATACGCGGTTTGCCGTAGATAAAGCTCCACGAGTCAACAAGCTCGGGATCGGATAAATGAGAATAGTAGCTGTTCCTCTCCCTGGTGTAGCTGTTGAATACGTCCGTGAACGGCTTAACCAGCTCAAATCTGCGGGGGTTGTAGCGAATCGGACTCGGGCCATCCAGGATTTCAAATTCAAGCTCCGGCTCGTGGAAATAATACTCAAGTCCGCGAAGTGCGCTGAGGGGTGAGAACAGCGAATCGGTCATTTCGTGAACCGCATCAGAGCACTTGTTAAGATGCTCAATAAACGGCTCATCCATTAAAAGCTCATTTCCGCAGCAGTATACAGCAACAGAGGTATAATGTCTTGCAAAGCGAACGATCTGCTTCCACTCATCAAGCGACACATAGTTCGGAGATTCAATATGCACAAGCATACCGAGCTCGTCCGCCGCTTCAAGATATTCCTTGGGCGGAACATAGGTGTGGAAGCGGATAAAGTTGAATCCGAGCTCTTTGAGCTTTGTGATAACATTGCGGTAAAACTGAGTGTCGCGCGAAGGATGCACAGTTTCGGCATAGTAGCAATGCTCACATATACCGCGAAGGTAATACGGCTTTTTGTTAAACGAAAGCTTGGTACCAACGGCAATGAGGCGCTTTATACCGAATGTATGCTCAAGCGCCGCACCGTTCAAAGTGAGCACGAGCCTATAGCGCTTCGGCGATTCGGGACTCCACGGAGAAAGCTTTGATGAGTCAAAATCAAAATCACCGCAAGCTTTTCCGCTCATAATTGCGGTTTCGCCGTCGTATACCGACCATTCAAATTCTGCATTCTCGGCGAGTTCAACGTGAGCCGTGGCGCATGTGAGATCCTCTGTTACGGTAACGTATACGTCGCGCAGAGCCGACTCATAGAAACGAAGCTCAACATTTCCGCCAACACCGCCGGTGTACTCTTTTGCGGCGCGCGAGGTAAGTCCGGAAACCTCGAGGTCATCAAAACCGCGGAGCGTATGGTTAGAAACGGAAAGAACTACGGCGTTTTCTCCGCTTACCAATACTCCCTTCGGAATTTCAAGTTCAAACGGAGCGCTGTATCCTTCATGCTTTCCGATAAATGTATCGTTTATCCACACAGACACGCGGTTTTGAACGTGCTCAAAAAATATCGCTGTCGGTGCAGATGTGTTTTCACAAGTAAAAGTTCTTTTATAGAAAAAGTTGCCGACGTAATTGGGCAGAAGCATGTCGGGAACGTCTCCCGATATGGGATAACTCTGCGGTGCATATGCGGGATTTATCTGGAGGTCTGCTGCAAAGGGTGCATTTGCGAAAACATCCTCCATATCCTCAAAGTAAGCCGGAATAGCGTCTTTAATGAGAGTGCCGGTATGCCTAAAGGGATTATCTTTACCGACATACTCGTCTTTCTGATAATCCATTTCCCACGCGCCGGAAAGATTTATTGATGAGTATAACATATTCTACCTCTTTTGGAATATTTAGTTAGATTTGGTATAATGTGACTGTAGACACCGTGGGTGCACGGTGTCTACAATTACAGATATTAAAAATTACTTGTCAAACAGTGTGTTCTGCACATCCTCGGGGAAATCAATGGCATAAATTCCTCTGAATCCCTCGTGAGTTGAGTCAAATGTGATCATATCGCCGCATCTGTTGAATCTCGGATGCAAATCGCATCTTACATCGGTCACAACACTCGGCAGAGAGTAGAATTTACCAACCTCAACAAGAGTGTTTTTCTCCGGGCTGTAGAACTGAATATACTGCATACGGTGTTCGGTCTGCGGATATGTATCAGTTACCATAAACTTACCGTTTGGCGAGAAGGACATATGATTGTCAAGATAGAAATATCCGTCTGCCATAAGGGTACCCTCGTGCGTTTTGTCGGTGAGGATGTAGTTGTTGCACACAGCACTGGTGCAGTCAAGCTCCTTGCCGTCATTGTATATCACGAGATGTGTCGGATCCATCCAGAAATAGTGCGACTGTATGCCGTAGTCGGACAGAAGATACATATCGCTTCCATCTCTGTTTGCCGTAATGAGCGCAGTCTTATGAGGCGAGCCTGCCGGCGGGAAGTTGCGAACGAGCATCAAGAATCTGCTTGCATCGGTGTTGAAGGTGATATGGTTGATGATCATCTTCTCGTCCTTTCCAAAGAAAGAACCCGAGAAATCCCAAATCTCTTGCATCGAGAGAACAAGCTTTGATTTGCCGGTCTGCATATCCATAAGGAATACGCCGTCCTCGGATGAATGCTTCTGGTGATAGAAATGATCACCCGGCTCTGCATATCCGTATCCGGGGCGGAAATCATACATTCTGCTCATGTTGACGCACACAGCATATTTTCCGTCGAGGGATACGTTTGCAACAGCTCTGTCAAGAAAACGCTTTTTGCCGGTGTTTATATCCATTACAACGCCGACATGCTGATAGTCAACCATATCATTGTATATGATCTCGCGATCGGGTGCAAGAGGATTCCACTGGAGCATAGCGCCCTGCTGGAAGTTCCAAGCGCGTGTGATCTCGAGCTTTTCATACTTGCAACCAGACATATCAATAAGACCGACCTCGCAGGTATCCCCGCGCTTTTGCAGACGGTTTCTGAAATCCGTTTTGTGAGTAAGATGATACTTGCCGTTAATATCAAACGGCTGAAGATCATAGTAACCGAAGAAGTGATGCTCGCATGCGGGCGTTATTCTTCTTACCGGTAAGCTTTTGTCAAGTTTAATCATGGCTTATCAATATCCTACCTTTTCCCAGCACTCAAACGGAGCGGCGAGTTCTTCGCTGATGTAGACCTGAGTCTTCTTAGTCTGGAGCATGGAGCTGGGGACGTAAGGAGTAACAGGTCCGTGAGTTACAAGGCGGGAGGTCATTCTCTGCCAAGAGGAGAAGGTACCGCAGGTTGCGAGAGCGTGAACCTCGATACGCTCTTTAGCGCGCATTACGTCGATAGGACCGATGGTTGCGGCTTTAGGCGGAACGTTTGCGATATCACCGGACTGACCGAAGGTACCGTTAAGGGAGTTCTGGAGAATGGTCATGGGATGGAGGGTTACAAGCTTTGCGGGCTGATTCAGCCATTCTTCGATGTCGCCGCTGCCGATGAACTCGGGAATGGGGTCAACGAATGCAACGTGACCGGTCCATCCGGGAGAGGTGGAAATAATGTCTGCGCCGCCTTCGGAAATATCGTTGATGATCTTGGAGTAATCGTTGATATTGGCGTTGGTGGGGTAGTGTACGTTTTCCATGGGCATACGGAGCTTGGGGTCGATCTGCATTACGAAGTACTTGATCATGGAATGAACGAAGCCTGCTTCGTAGGTTTCGGGAGCGATGTTGCCATCCTGGTCAGCCCACTCGTCCTCGGCAAAGATATGCACCTTGGAGCAGTCAACCTTGAAGTAGTTGATGAGCTGTGCGAGGGGAATGTAGGTGTCAGGCTCGGGGTTGCCAAGGATCATGGTGAACTTTCTACCTGCCTCAGAAGCCGCCTTAAGACGGGTAAAGAGGGTGGAAATAAGTACGGGGTGGGGGTTCATCATTACCTTAACCTCGAACTCGGGATGCCACCAAGCCTCACGCTTTTCGAGGTCGGTGCCGCTTATCTTGCGGACTCTTTCGCAAACCTCTCTGTCCTTAAACGGTACAAAGTCACCGGGCATAAACTTAAAATCGGTCGGGGGATCGAAGATGATGTTTTTCATTTTACAAGTTCTCCTTTTAAAATAGTATTTTTAATATTAAACCATTGGTCAGTTATAATGATATTTGCTATGGCACCTTTTTTAATCTGTCCAAGCTCAGCAATTCCAAGAAGTCGAGCCGGATTGAGCGATGCATACCTGAACACATCGCACACGGACGCTCCGGTATGTACCATCATGTTGCGGCATGCGATGTCGAGTGTCAGCTTGGAGCCGGCAATCTCGCCGCCGTGGTCGAAGTTTATGTCAAACGCTTCCTCAAGTCCCGGGATCGGGGGACCGTCGGCAACGAATGCGTCGGATATGAGGATTATTCTGTCCTGCCCCTTTATCTTCTTCACAAGGCGCAGCATGTACGGATGCACGTGAACTCCCATGGAGTCACAGATAAGCTCCGCGTAAATGCTGTCATTGTAGTTTACCGCCTCGTCAACGCAAACTCCGCGAACCTCAGGGTAGTTTTCGAGAGTTCCCGTGGCATTGGTGTGGTGTGTGGCGAGTCTTAAACCGTATGGGATAAGCTCTTCGATCTGCTCTGGCGTTGCCTCGGAATGAGCCACTGAGAACACGATGTTCGGTATAGCCGAGCGGACATCCTTTACAAAATCGAGTGTTCCCTCTCTCTCGGGAGAAACGCACCATACCTTTGCAAAATCTTTAGCCACATCAACAATCTCGGCGTAGTCTTCCCTGCGTATGCAGTCTTTCCATACGTTCTTTTCCCTGTCACATCCGTAGTCGGGATTGAGATATGGGCCTTCCATATAAAGTCCCAGAATGTTTTTGCATTTTCCCTCGCTAATCGCGTCACGGTATCTTTTTATCGCGTTCAGGTGATCTTCCTTGTTAAGGCTGTAGTAAAGCGCCGGAAGAACCGATGTAACGCCGTGCGAGAGTACAGTATCCGCACACCTAACGGGATCCTCGTGGAAGTAAGTTTCGCCATCCGCGTGAGTATGTATGTCGATAAGTCCGGGACCGACGAACATTCCGCCGGCATCGATTATCTCGCAGTTTTCAGGAGTTGCAAGCTTTTTGCCAAAATCGACTATGCGCTCTCCGTCAATAATCAAAGTGGCATCCGGGATATAGTGATCCGGCATAACGAGCGTGGCATTTATGATAGCTTTTATTATAAGTCACCTGCCTTTTATAAAATAGGGACACACATATATATCCTTAATATAAATTATAATATTTATTTATACATTTGTCAATCATTAAAGTTACGAAAAATTTTCGAACTATAAAATACGGCAAATGCCTTGAAATGCCGAAGATATTATGGTATAATGTTCTCGCCGGATGCACTTTGGTGTAATATTTACGAAAATTTTCGGAGGAATATATGACTCTTACCAAAATAGCAAAAATAGCAAATGTATCCGTTTCGACGGTTTCAAAAGCCTTCGCAGACAGTCCCGAAATAAGCGAAGAAACCAAGGAGCTCATCTTCCGCGTCGCCAAGGAAAAGGGATGCTTTGAAAAATATTATAAACCGCGCTATGACAAAAAGGTTATAGCGGTTATATCCCCCGAAATGCTCGGCATTCACTATTCGCAGATGATCACATATCTGGAAAATGACATAACAAGCCGCGACGACACTATGATAGTTACAGTCAGCGGCTTTTCAAAGGAAAAACAGACACAGCTTATCGAATACTACACCAAATTCGCGCATGCCGACGGAATTATAGTAATCGAGCCGGTGGCACCGATAAAAAGCGATACCAATGTTCCCATAATACAGATATCGCTCGAAAAAGGAAGCGGAAACGTGCACTCTATCTTTGCCGATATGGGAAACGCTCTGAACTACAGCATGCAGCGCCTTGTGAAGTACGGTCACAGCCGTATCGGTTTTGTTGGAGAAAAATACACTCCCACGGAATTTGAGCTGTTCGAAAACGCCGCGAAGGCTGCCAACGTTCCCCTGCACGAAAAATACATCTGTGTGAACAGCCACAGATTTTATGACTGCGGATACTACGGCATCGACGAAATAATTCAAAAAGGCGAGCTGCCCAGCGCCGTATTCGCGGCATACAGCCACATTGCGGTTGGCATAATGCAGCGTCTTGGTGAAGAAAGCATCCGTGTTCCCGAAGATATATCGCTCGTCTGCCTTGACGATATTGTGAGTATCCCGTACGAAAAAAAACGCGTATCGTGCATAAAGATGCACCTTGATGAGCTGTGCTTTGAGGCGATTCGCCTGCTCTATCGGATATTTGAAAGCAAAGAGGAGCTGTCAAAGCATACAATAACAGTGGAACGCAAGTTTTTTGAAGGTGAAACCATCGCGCAGGCGAAAGACTCCATATAAAGCTGTATCAGCAATGTTGCCAAAATCATGAAAGCCTATAGGTGTAAATAGGATGTCGAAAACAGCACTCGCAAAGCGGGTGCTGTGACTTTTTAGTTAAAGAATTATTTTTATAAAAAGTACTTGACAGCACCTAAAAATGATTGTATAATACAAGCAATACTCCTAATTAGGTCAACACAGGGGGAATTTTCCATAGTTTCGGAGGTTATTATGCTAAATAATGTTTCATGGATTTCTTCACCCAAGCAGCACGACGGAAGCTATTATTTTAGGAAAGATTTCGATGTAAAAGAAACTCCGATGAAGGCTGTACTCTACATATGCGCCCTCGGTCTTGGTGTGTGTCAAATTAACGGCAGCAACGCAACAGAGGATGTGTACACCACACCTTTTACAAAATATGATACAAGAGTCCTCTACCAAAGCTATGATGTAACAAATCTCATAGTACGCGGCAAAAATGCAATCTGTGTTCATGTGGGAAACGGAATGTACAACAATCCCATGAAAACATGGAACGATTTTGCGCAAAGCTGGAGAGCCGAGCCAAAGCTTGCCGCGAAGCTTATCGTAACTTTCGAGGATGGCACCAACTTCATTCTGGAAACTGACAAAACGTGGAAGGTCGCAGACGGCGCCTACACATATAATGTCTCAAGAAGCGGTGCAATATACGACGCCCGACTTAAAAAATCAGGCTGCGCAAACGCGGACTTCGATGACAGCGAATGGTCGTTTGCGCGCAAAACACGTGAAGCAGGTGGTATACTTGAGCCGATGGCAATGCCGCCGTGCAGAGTTTGTGAGGTTTTTTCTCCCGTAAGCTATAGGAATGGGATATATGACTTTGGTATCAATATGAGCGGTAGAGCGAGGGTGCGCTGCAAAGGGGCTGTGGGTCAGGAGATAGTTCTGAAATACGCAGAGCTTCTCCATGAAAACGGAGAACTAAACACTCAGATCACAGATCCGATTCATGAAGCCGAGGGCTCCAAGCTTAAGCATGAGGAAATAATAATCTGCAGCGGCGGTGAGGATGAATACGCGTCCGACTTTGTTTATTACGGCTTCAGATATGTTAAGGTCGAAAACGCTCCCGAGGATTTTGAGATTACAGCGGAGTTTATTCACACCGACCTTGAAGTTGTCGGCACGTTCACCTCGGATAACGAGATGTTAAATAAAATCCATAAAGCCAGTCTGCAGGCAACGTTGTCAAACCACATGGGAATCCCCACAGACTGCCCTCACAGAGAGCAGAACGGCTGGACCGGCGATGCGCAAGTATCCGCGGAGCAGGCACTCATGAATTTTGACATGGTTGACGCATACAAAAAATGGCTTCGGGATATTAAAGACTGCCAGCGCCCAAACGGTCAGATTCCAGGTATAGTTCCCACATCAAACTATGGATATAACTGGGGAAGCGGACCGGCATGGGACAGCGCTTTTACCCTGATTCCATGGTACATTTACCGAAACACCGGGGACACGTCTATAATTAAAGAGCTGTGGGACAGCTTTGAGCTTTATATGGGATATTTTGAGCGCATGTCGGACGATTATATTGCAAACTTCGGCATTGGTGACTGGTGTTCCTTTAACCCCGGCGACAGATGTCCCGCGAAAGTGACCGACACAGCATATTTATATGCCGACTGCGTTGCCATGTCGAAAATGGCGGCGGCTATCGGAAAAGACAGCGGCAAGTGGGATGCTACAGCGAAGAAAGTAAAGGCTGCATGGCGAAGTGTGTTTATGAATGACGAGAGCATTAAGCACCACCAAACATATTATGCCTGTGCGATATACCAGGGGCTTCTCAACGAAGACGAAATCCCGGAATATGCCAAGAAGCTTGCACAGCTTATAATAGACGACGATTACCACATAGACTGCGGTATGCTCGGAATTAAATATATATTCACCGCCTTGGCGGAAAACGGGTATAACGATGTGCTGTATAGGGCTGTCATCAACCCCTCAATGCCAAGCTATGCTTATTGGATAAATGAGGGCGCGACAACACTTTGCGAAACTTGGAATATGCAATATTCCAACAATCACCACGCGTTCAGCGAGGTTGACAACTGGTTTTACAAATACATCGGCGGTATAAATCTTGACTGCGGTAAGATTGTAATTGAACCGAAGCTTCTTGATGAGGTTAAAAACTTCATGGTAACCTATAAAGATATCTCTGTCGAAAGGCGTAGCGGAGTGCTTTATGTTACAGTTCCGGACAGCGCTGTTTTCATTCTTAACGGAGTAAAAACCGAACTTACAAAAGGAACTTACACCTTTAATATATAAGCGCCTACACTGCAAATGAATATCCACTTCCCGGTGCCGGATTATAAAAATATGCTCACTCACGGTCTTCCAGAATTTGAGCCGCATCACAGTTTGGGTGAGCAAAAGTACAGCAATCTTGGGCTTGCACACGGTATAAGCTCATATACACCGGGCCGTAAAGATCTGGAAAGCTGAAAAATCGAAATTTCCAACTATACTGATGTACCGGTGTCGATCAACTATCTGCACAAACAGAAAAAGTCCCGAAAAACCAGTGTTTTCGGGACTTTGTAATTTGTATTCGATTATCTCTTTGAGAACTGGCTCGCACGACGAGCTGCCTTGAGACCGTACTTCTTTCTTTCCTTCATTCTCGGGTCACGAGTGAGGAAGCCTGCCTTCTTGAGAGCGGGACGGAAAGTTTCGTCTGCCTGAAGAAGAGCTCTGGAAAGGCCGTGACGGATAGCGCCTGCCTGACCGGAAAGTCCGCCGCCCTTAACGTTGGCGATGATGTCGAACTTACCTTCAGTAGCGGTTACGCCGAAAGGCTGGTTGATGATGAGCTTGAGGGTTTCAAGACCGAAGTACTCGTCAATGGTCTTGCCGTTAACGGTGATAACGCCGGTGCCCGGAACAATGCGAACACGAGCGATGGATTTCTTTCTTCTGCCGGTGCCGTAGAAATACGGCTTTGCACTCTGATACATTGTGTATTATCTCCTTTCGATTATTCAGCGGGATAAGCTACGGGCTGCTGAGCCTGCTGCTTGTGCTCTGCACCTGCGTATACCTTAAGGCGGTTGATCTGAGCTGCGCCGAGCTTGTTCTTAGCGAGCATGCCCTTAACTGCGAGCTGCATTGCAAGCTCAGGCTTGGTTGCCATAAGAGTCTTATAGCTTACTTCCTTAAGACCGCCGATGTAACCGCTGTGATGGCGATAATACTTCTGCTCCAGCTTCTTGCCGGTGAGAACTGCGTCTTTTGCGTTGATGATGATTACGAACTCACCGCAGTCAACGTTGGGGGTGAATTCAGGTCTGTGCTTACCTCTGAGGATGGTAGCTGCGAGAACAGCGGTCTTGCCGAGGGGCTTGCCTGCTGCATCGATTACATACCACTTGCGCTCGAGAGTTTCCTTCTTAGCCATGTATGTGGACATAATAGGTAATTCCTTTCAATGAATATTTTATAATCTGCCGCGCGATGGGTTGGTCGCATGGACAGACATTTCTCAACGTGCAATATTATATCACATAGCAAGAGCATTGTCAAGCCTTTTTTCGAAAAAAATCTCAAAATTTTGATTTACGTGCATATTTGCTCTCAAAATCGCCTATTTTCTTCGATTTTGAGCTATATTGCACATGCGTGAGGCACGTTTTTTTGGCGTACTCTATGCAAGGTTTATTACTCGCTTTCCCTTTTTTATGGCAAGCTCGGTATATTTCATCGCGCCACCAACATGCAATACATACGCTATAACGCAATCTGCACAGTCGATCATATATCGGTTTCGCTTATCTATTGCAAAGCGCGGATGCGATTTTGCCACCGTTTCGGGAAACAAGGTTTCCTCGGGACGTACACCGCCGATATTTTTCTCGGTAGGATAATAAGCAAGTACGACCGAATAACGCAAATCTAAATATATCTGTGCCAATTCACGAAGCGCCTTTAATACCATGCTGTCAAATCCGCCTTGATTTCCGACATAGAAATTATACACACCTTCATTTTCTATAAGGTTTACAATGGCGGCACGAAGCGGATCACATAAATCATTCGGAATTTGACGATGACCGAAAAATGTACACGTTTTCATAAATATCACCCCTCCATGCTGATATCAAATATTATATCATCATTGATATAATATGTCAATCATATTTTGAA
>JAZTXD010000099.1:0-5112 GCA_045636265.1 Candidatus Flemingiibacterium sp. | reverse complement strand
TATTTTTATTGCATATCACAAAATATTTGGTCTTACATTTGGTCTTACATTTTCTCAAATGTCTTACATGATTTACTTGCGATTTCCATTTATTGTAAATCTTTACATATTCAGTAAAACGTAATTTCCCTTGACATTATGACATTTTGTTTGATGATAGTAGCGTTTTGCCGAATTTAATGTAAGACCTCCGCTTTCGGCCCACTTGGCTTTTACCGCATCAAATTCATATCCGGCTTCACGAAGCACTTCTGTCAGCTTGGTCTTATTGAAGTACACTTTCTTTTCTTCGCGGATGTTCGGCTCTTTGCCGTAAACCTCAATATCAATCCGTCCCCAGACCTCGCCAAACATATCGCCTGAAGAATTAGAGCAGAAACGATTGTCGTTAATAGCAACATAGTCCTTGATATACTCAAACGCTCGTGCCGCAATATCTACCTCTGCTCTGGTTTTCAAAAACGGCTGTACATCGGAGGCGTTAAGCGGATGTTCGCCGCGAAAGAACAATGATGAACCTATAGCATCGCCCAGCATGATAGCCGCCATCGAGAGCCGCTGCTTGTCGGTACAGTCGATCTCTTCGAGCTGCCGCACAAAATGGCTGTACAGCTTTTCAAGCTCTGCGGCATTGTCCGTGATGTACTTTATATATGCTTTTCCCGCGTGTCCGTAGTTGTTTCGCACGAATTCCGCAGTTTCGCGGCCGTTTCGCACCACTTTGTCTTTACATTCAATCTCGATTACGCGGTTTTTCGCGCCGCCGCCCGATGATGAGCGCGTGACAGGTTCTTCGCCGGTGAACAAAAACGCACAGTTCCATGTCTTCATTTCATTGACCTTGTCAAACTTCATACGTCCTCGGTCTACCCCTTCGCATACCGACATAATCAGCCGGTCATAGTTGCCGCCCTGCTCTTTAATGATCTGCAATTCATCACCTGCAAACGGTATATCACGGAGCATAGCCGCCGTTGCCATAGTGGAATTGACGGTCATGTTCATTGTTCGGGTCATTTTGCCCATCGATGGATCGCCGTAGATTGACATTGCAACCATAAGCCCGACGGTCTTACCGGCTTCGGTGCCTCCCCAAAGATGGAGTACGAACGGCAGCGCACCTATTTTTGAAAGTAAAGGTGAAGCAAATGCAGCTCCCATCTGTAAGCGGATGTATATGTTCTTGCGAAGTTCGCCGACGTATTTCTTCCATTCTTCAAAACTTCCTTTTTCATTAACCGCATCGTAAATCGGCTTGTAATCCTGTTCGCCGTCGAATATAATACCGCTTGTATATGGGATAAAATCGTCCTTGTGCCAACCCATGTGAGATATTGAGGTGTATCGAGGTATGGTGTCTTTATTGAGAGTAAGGCAGTCTGCAAGGTATTTGACGAGTAAATTAGCATTGCCGCTGTTTGCGTTTGTGCCGAGGTCGGATGTTTTAATGATACTGCTGTTCGAGGATATGACTGATTTATCGAATATCGCCGACTTCCAGTGTGTGTTGAAGAAGCTCAGCTCTACTTTTTCGATGCCCGTGTCTGCGTTATTGAGTACAGCCGTGGGCAGTATCGGTATGTCAGAGGCGTATTCTTCGGATTCGCCGCCGTTTGGCTGTGATCGCAGCATGAATACGCCGTTTGTGTTAGCCGTCCATTTGCCGGTGTTTATAGTGGGCTTGCCCGGTGGGAAATGGCTCACACCTGTACCCTGCCCGACACGGTCGATTGATGCAAGGCTTCGTTTGAAAGCATTGAAATTATCGTTGAATATACGCATACAGCCGAGCTCTTTGGCTCTCTGCCGGCACTGGTTGAGCAGTTTTGTTTGTATATAAATGTCTGTCTGTTCGAGGATGCTCGAAAATGTACGCTCATCGAGCAGATCCTCCACAGTGTATTCGGCAAGCGGATTTGCTTCTTTCGGCATTAAATCATCCGCTATTTTCTCCAACATATCGCTCAATTTTTTCAATCACACCTTTCCAGTCTGCGTATATCTCAATACGCTCGTCAGATTTCGCATATTCCCACTCGTCGCACACGTATTGCGACGTAGAATCGACCCAGCCTTCTTTCATGCGCCGTATCTGCAAATATCGAAACATCGCATCTGTAATCTCTATCTCACGCTCTTTCCATGCGGCTTTTAACGCCTGTCGGCGTTTGGCTGCATTGACCGCCGCAAGATCGGGCGGTTTATCGAGGTCAAGGCGCAGATTATAATCGGCATTGATACGCTCGGCGGCTTCATGGAGTGTCATGCCGTAGAGCCTTGCCACAAGGTCGGTTACATCGCCCGATTCGCCGCAGCCGAAACACTTGAAACGCCCGTTCTTGAAGCTAAGCGACGGAGTGCGGTCGTTATGGAACGGACAGCAGCTTTTGTGCTGCCGTACGTCCATTCCATATCTTTCCGCGGCTTCTTCAATGTCTACGGCGTTTCGTATAACCTCGTAGACGTTCATGGATTAATTAAAGGTAAACGGCAGGTCGTTTTCCGACGATGCAGGAACATTCCATCCTGAAGACTGCGCCGATGCATTGCCGAGGTAACGCTCTACAGCTGAGTTGTCGAATGTCGGTGCGGTGTAATTCGGGGTAGTGTATGCGCCCGGAGCAGGTGTAACCGGCTTGTCTGCCGGTACTGTAAACTCACCGGCGCGGATTTTCACCACCGACATACAAATCTGCGGTTTTGTGCTCCATGCGGTCGTGCCGTCCTGCTTCTGATACTCTTCCCTGCCGAAGATCACGCCCACGAGCTTGCCCTTAAACTGTGCCGCGAATGCGTTCGGGTCTTCGGTCCAGTTGACGGCCATGCCGTTGGATTCCTCGATAGCGGTGATAAGTCCCTTGAAAAACGGTGATGTGCCGCCGTCCTTGGTGGTGATAGTCTGACGGTAGATGCAGCCCCACTTCTTATCAGCACGGGTGTCTGCACGATATTCGTTTGCAAAACGATTGGCTTCCGGACCTTCGGCGATGTCGAGCGACACGTGGAAAGACGGCGCGCCTTTCTGTGTAGCGGCCTCCTGTACGCCCATAATGCGGCATATATAACCGCCTGCAGGCAGAGGTGTGTAGCTCGAATTAGCCTGTACGTTTTCGTAGTCGAGAGGTTTAAGCATTGGTTTGTTCTCCTTGTGTTTTGATGTTGTAATATTCTCTGATAGTCGCATCGACTATCGCGAGGTCGTTGGGGATTGTAGGGGTATCGAACATACCCATCGGGGTTTTTGTGACGTCAAAGCCGTTCGTGCGGGTGTGGAATATGTAATCACCGCCGATGCACTCACTGCGCAGGACGATGGTAAACATACCCTCGACACACACTTTTTCGTCAAGCACCTTGCCGATTGTCTTGGGTTTAATGTCGCCCGTATCGCTCTTGTCCTCGTGCATGATGAAATACACGATTTTATTGTCCGGCATACCGTGCACAACAAATTGAATCAGATTCCAGAAGCTGTCCGCCATGGAGTTATAGAAGCTGAAAATATTGTTTCCTGCACCGGTGTTGCTGTGACCGCGCATAAATGCGTTAGTGAGCAAATAGCCTGCATCGTCGATGATAACCGAATTGACCTGTGAGCCCGACAATATCTTAACTATATCGGCTATATTATCGGTTTTTATACTGCCCATTGCGTTATCGGGTTTTGCTCTGAACGGCAGCGGCTTCCCGAGGACGTTGATCAGTCCGAATTCCTTACCGCAGTTGCGCATAGAAGTGGATTTGCCGCTGCCCGATTTGCCGATTAAAAGTACCGGAAGCCCCATCAGCTTATATCAACTCGCTTTCCCTGTTCGAGATGTACGCCGGGGAGCTTCGCGCCGTTCTTGAGGTCTTCCTTTACTGCATTGGTGTTAATCTCCGGCTTGGGTACGGTGAGGTATTTCGACCAGTTTTCGGCGATTGCCTGATAGAGAAAAGCCGCTTTGTCGCTGAATATCACCTTGGGAGGATTCTTTTTAATGCTGATCTGCGCTCTGGGGTCACCCTTGAGCTTGTCTACGCCCACACGCTCCATACTGCGCATGAGGTAGCCGTTTTTCGATGCAACCGTGCTTTCAAGCGATGCAATGCGTTTTGCGATTGATTCCGCTTCGGATTTGAGTGCTTCGATCATCGCCTTGTCATTTTTGATCGAGCAGGCAACGGCGGCGCACTTTTCTTCAAACATCCCGTGCAGGCTGTCGAAAGTATCGTCAAACGCTTCTTCCGGGATGTCGCCGTTGTCGAAAGCTTCGATGAAATTTGCGTATTCTGCGCTGATTTCGTAGAGTTTCATGCTTCTTCTATTCCTTTCATTCATAATTTTAATAAGCTGTTTAACGGATATGTCATTTTCCGGCGGTGTTGGAGTGTTATACTCCGGCGGCTCATACCATGCGCGTTCTGCGGAGTATGACCAGCCGGGCAAATCCATCAATCCCATTCGAGTGTTATCCCCCGGCTTTCGAGCTCGGCTTTCATGGCCTCGGTCATGCGTTCAAGCTCTTTCGTCCCCTCGCGGTCCTCTTTCGGAGTGTATGTATCATCGCTGTAGCCGACGAGTATCTCTCCGAGTGCGTCCAGTATCATTTTAATGCCCTTGTCACGGTAGCCGAGTTTATCGTTGAGTGTGAGAGCCAGCCCGTACATAAATCGTTCGGAGGCTATCGCCTGCACTCTCGCCCATTCCTCGTTGATACGCTGCCGCATCATATCGTCGAGCTGTCTGCGCAGTTCCGGTGCGAGGTTGTCGAACGTCGTTTTTCCGGCGCGTGCTCTCATTGCATCACCTTACCTAATAGCGTTACCATAAGCAAACGATTAACAAGCTCGTCAACGGATATGCCCATCTGCTCAGCAAGCCGCCTTGCATCGTCGCGAACATCTGCGGTAATACGCACTGTACATTCATCGGAGTTCTGCGGTTTGTTGTAACCGAGCAGGTAATCGACGGTCACACCGAAATACTGAGCGATACGCACCGCCGTGTCAATGTCCGGTACACGTTTGTCGTTTTCGTAGTAATATATCGAGTTTTTTGATATTTCGAGGTCTTTTGCAAGCGCATCCTGCGATAATCCGCGATCAGTACGGAGAGCGACAAGCGTTTCA
>JAZTXD010000098.1:0-58802 GCA_045636265.1 Candidatus Flemingiibacterium sp. | reverse complement strand
AGCTTCAATGACTTCTTCGTGTATCAGGGTAAGCCCAGTATTTTCTTCGCCGTTGAGCTTGGTGCGGTTATCTCCGCAATCATCCTGCTCATTCTCTTCCGCAAGGAAACAGCCCCCGTTGAGGCGGGCAAGAGAACCGTTGTTGAGGACTATGTTCCTAGCGTTGTGCTGCTTGCAACCGTTGTGCTGCTCATTGTGGCTTCCCTCTTCCACTCTCGCCCCGCTCTCACCAATGGTATTATCTGCACCGCACTTATGCTGGTGGGTGCTGTGTATAACGCAATCCGCAAAAAGAGTTTTAAGGGTTTCATCTCTCCCATAAAGGAAATTGATTACCAGACCGTGCTGCTGCTCTTCGGTCTCTTCATCGTTGTTGGCGGCATATCCGAAATGGGCGTTGTGGAGGCGGTCGCACAGCTCTTCACCAAGGTTGGCGGAGGAAACCTCTTCCTTATCTATACCATCATTGTTTGGGCCAGCGTTATCATCTCTGCCTTCATAGACAATATTCCCTATGTTGCAACCATGCTGCCCGTGGTGCAGGGCATAGCTGCAGCCCTCGGCGTTGACCCCACCGTTTTGTACTTCGGACTTCTCTCCGGCGCAACCTTGGGCGGCAACCTGACCCCCGTGGGTGCAAGCGCCAATATCACCGGTATCGGTATTCTCCGCAAGGAAGGGTATACCGTTAGAAACTCGGATTTCTTCAAGATTGGCATACCGTTTACATTGGCAGCCATTATACCGGCATACATTTATCTGTGGATTATGTACGGTGTTTGATAAATTTTGTACAGCGTAAATAGATAAGCGGAGGGACATGTCCCTCCGCTTTGTCTTATTTCTTTTTTCTGTATTCGCTCGGTGTACATCCCTCATATTTGAGGAACGCGGACAGAAATCCTCGCTGCGTTGTGTAGCCGATATGCTCGCCTATCTCGCCGATTGAAAGATTGGTTTCCCTGAGCATCCGCTTTGCATTTCGCATCTTAAGCTCGAGCTTTAACTCGTTGAAGCTTTTGCCGTATGCGCAGGATATTATCTTCGACACATTCTGCGGAGATACCGACAGCTTTTCACTTAAAAACGTAAGGCTTATGTTCTTAACGTAGTATATGTCAAGAAGCCTGTCTATTGCGTAGCGGTATTCCCAGTAGTTGTTTTGGTCGGAAACGTCCTCACCGGAGGTTGCGTACTTCTCACTTAACATATCGTAAAGGCGGAAGACTATTTCCGTGGCGATTGCACGCACTCTGTGACGTGTGGCGATACGGTCGCTCTTGTTAAGATTGAGAATAGCATCCATGAGCATGCCTATATACTCACCGTTGCCGAGCTTACAGAATCCACATCCGGAAAACACGCTCTGCACCTTGTCAAAGAGCCGCTCGTCATCGCTCGGCTTTACTTTCTCAAAAGCGAACAGTATGCTCTTTTTTAAGGAATCGGATGTTATGTCCGTGTGGTGGTAAACTCTTGGAGGGGTGAGCAAAATGTCGCCGTCCGACAGCTCATGCCGCTCGGTTTCGCTCATTAGTGCCGCACTTCCTTCCTGGAGATAGAACAGCTCCCAAAAGGAGTGCATATGTATGTCCGAGGATGATGCCGCGGTCATCTTCTCATCAGCGATAATAACCATTTTAAGATCCCCGCAGGTTATCTCTATCGGTGTCGATTGGTAATCCGTGTTGTCCATTTTGCCACCACCTTTCTGCATTTACAAAATTTTGTGTGGGTATTGCGTCTTTACATAATTTGTGTTATAATCGTCTTATAAGCTTGCGTTAGTCCTCAAGACGCCATCTCTGCTGCATGATAACAGCAGGCTCGCCGTTTGCGGGATGCGCATAGAACACTGTGAGAAGGCTTCCGTCTTTGAGCTCAACAGTGGACGGATAACCGATGTCGCCGCAAACGCCGTTTTCATAAAGCCAGATGTCGGTTTCCCATGTCTTGCCGTTGTCGCGGCTTACCATAAGCTTAACGCCGAACGGAGCGAGTCTGTAGGAATAGGTTGCAACGAGTACTCCGGAGGCAAGCTTCAGAATGTGGGAGGGAGAGCCGCCCTGCTTGTCAAGAAGGCGTACGGGCTTTGTCCATGTTTTTCCAAGGTCGGTAGATTCGGACTGATAAATTGTGAGTACCCCCGGGCCGTCAACACGAACGTGTGCGATGAGCTTACCGTCGTCAAGCTGAACTACGTGCGTTTCGTAGTGTCCGATTTCCTCAAACTCGTTGGTGTTTTCGATCTCACCTATCTTTTCGCACCTTCCGTCCATGTTAAGTATGTATGCCTGGATGCCGTTTTCGGTTGCTCTGCGCTCCTCGCTGATAGTACCAACATAAAGAATTCTTCCGTCCTGAAGCTCTATGGGACCGTGAGGGGAGGAGATGGGAGTTTTGAAAATCTCGCCGAAGGTCTTGCCGTTGTCGTGGCTGATTCGGCAAGTGCTGCCCTTATATTTTGCCTCTTCCTCGGGAGTTATCGTATCAAGATATGCGTTGGTATAGGCGTCCTTACAGGTGGGGTGACGTCTTACGGTGTCAACGCTCAGGGTGAACGAGGTTACGAGCATGCTGCTCTCTCCGAAAGCGAGGATACCGCCGTCGCGGTCATCAAGTACGGTGTCGAATACCGGCGAGGGAGCCGTGTATGTTTCGCCCTCGTCGTCGCTATAGGAAATAACGGTTTTGCCGAACGGGCAGACGTGACGAAGTCTGTATCCGGATGCGACAACCGCGAGTCTGTCATCTTTAAGTCTTGTTACGGTTGGCCATGCAAAATAATTGTGCTTGCTGGTAGGATTGCTCATGATTATTTTAGGCTCGCCGATAAGTGATATTTTCATAATATTTTGCTTCCTTTCGCAAAAAGAGTTGTACACACATATTGTAGCATATAATAAATACTATTACAATCATTTTTTTTGACATGTTCCAGCGCGTCATGTCGGAATAGGAAATCAAAATCATGCAAAAACAATTTTACAGCGAAATTCCTATAATAACTGCATCAGGCTCGCACATGGCGTTTTTACCCGGCAGCTTCTATGAGCTGACGTCAACGCTCAGTCACGTGCGCGAGCACAACTATACGGAAATCCACCTCTTTGCCGGAGGCGATGCCGCTTTCACCGTTGAGGGTGAGCGAGTCGCTGTGAGGGGCGGAGAAATGCTTGTTATACCGAGAAAAACGTATCACTCCTGCGAGTCAAAGGATGATGCGGCGCTTCACTGCGCATTTCAGGTGGACTGTGAAATATCCGCTCTTTCCAAATATGAGCTTGGCACAGAGCTTATCATGCTTTTCTTTGATGCTGTTGAGAGGGCGAAAAACAGCGGAGATCATTCTGCCATAGCGGCGCATATAGCGCTGTTCTGTTCCTATTTCGACAAGGGAAACAAGCTTTATTCGCAGCCGGTAACCGATTCGGCGCTTCTTATATGCGAGTTCTTTGCCAAGAATTATGACTGTGATGTACATCTTTCCGATCTGGCGGAGATGCTGCATTTGTCCGAGCGCCAGACTGAGCGGCTTGTGATCGAGCATACCGGACGAAATTTCCGTGATGAGCTTGCGGCGACAAGAGTGAGGATAGCACGCTATCTTCTAAAAACCACGGATATGTCAATGCAGGAGGTCGCACGCCGGGCAGGGTACAGCTCTTATTCGGGATTCTGGAAAGCAATGAAAAAGTTCTAGCGAACTTTAATTTTAATGGATTTTTTTATAAAAAACATGTGTTTTATTACATGATTTACCCATTTGTATTTACAATTTAGAGGCAGTGTGGTATTATAACAGTAGAATTATTTTTAGGAGGTAATGTCCATGAGATGCGTGCATCTTGACTTTCACACGAGCCCCGATATTACGGGAATCGGCAAAGAATTCAACAAAGAGGAATTCACAAAAACACTGAAAGAAGCCAATGTTGATTTAATGACCGTTTTCGCAAAGTGTCACCATGGCTACACATACTATCCCTCAAAGGTTTCCACTATGCATCCGGAGCTTGATTTCAACCTTCTAAAGGAAGAAATCGACGCAATCCACGCCGCAGGTGCAAAGGCCCCCATTTACATAACTATGGGCTGGAGCAAAAAGGATGCAGACGAGCATCCCGAGTGGTATCAGATTCATCCCATTACCGGAAAGCCGATGACAACAGGCGCTTCTGCTAATCCTCCCACAGATCCCGATGCGCCCCTCGGACATTTTGCCTGGGTTACGCTTTGTCCCCTTGGCGAATACCACGATCATCTTGTTGCAATAACACGGGAGATTTGTGAGAATTTCGACGTTTCCGACGGTGTATTCTACGATATTTGCTTCTGGGGCGGAATATGTGGATGTGAGTCCTGCAAGGCAGGAATGAAGAAAATGGGACTTGATCCCGAAAATATTCAGGATTGCGCGAAGTATTTTAGCCTCAGCAGAATTGAACTTATGAAAGAGCTTACCGGCATCGTTCATGAGTATGCAAAGGATGCTAATGTGTTCTATAACGGAAGTGCGCAGATGAACCATCCGGAGTATCATCCGCTTCAAACTCACTATGAGCTTGAAGACCTTCCCACGGCATGGGGCGGATATGATCTTATGCCGCTTCGTGCGAAGTATTTTGAAAGATACGGCAAGATGTTCCTTGGTATGACCGGTAAATTCCACCACTCGTGGGGCGAATTCGGCGGATTCAAGAACAAAGAGGCGCTTCGCTATGAGTGCGCTGATATGCTCAGCGTGGGCGCGTCGATATCCGTCGGTGACCACTTGCATCCCTCGGGCAAGCTTGACAAGAGCACATACGCTATCATCGGCCATGCGTTCGACTATGTTAAGAAAATTGAAAAATACTCGGAAAACACAAGAGCGTACACAGATCTCGCAATCTGGATGAGCTACAACTACGATGCAGACATGGGAGCGTCCAAGCTGCTTCAGGCGATGCATCTCGAATACGATGTTATCGTATCGGGTGACGATCTCACAAAATACAATTGCATAGTGCTTCCCGACTATGTCAACCTTTCCGAAGACGACAAGTTAGCGCTCAAGGCTTTTGCCGACAATGGCGGTAAGATAATCGCAAGCTATGAGAGCATATTCGACGAGCTTGGCATTAAGAAGCTTGAGCCGTCCACCTCTGACGCTGACTTCATAAAGTGCGACATTGACGAGGTAACAACCCCGTTCCTCTCCTATTCGAGGGCGTACAAGGTACAGAGCGACGGCGAGGTGCTCGCGGATTGCTACGAGCCCTATTTCAACCGTACGGCGCGCCACTTCTGCGGACACAAGAATACTCCGTACAAGAACGAAAAGGTAGATTATCCGGCACTCGTTAAGTGCGGCAACGTGATCTACTTCGCGCACCCCGTTTTCAAGGCGTACAATGACTCCGGAAGCTACGTTCTCGAGCGCTACATCATGAACGCTATCGACAAGGTTTACGACAGAGGTATCGTCACACACGAGCTTCCGTCTGCGGCGAGAATAAGACTCAGAGAGGGCGAGGGATTCCTTGCACTTCACGTGCTCTATTCTCCTCCGATAAACCGCGGAAACGTATGTCTGCTCTCCGACTTCCCGAAGCTGCATGATGTTGTTATAGACATCAAGACCGAGAAGAAGATCACCGAGGCAAGATATGAACCCACCGGTGAGGTAATTCCGTTTACACAAAACGGTGACACGGTAACCTTAAAGATGCCGCCGTTCAGCCTGCATCAGCTGGTAATACTCAAATAAAATTAAGACCTTTGCGGCAAATACCGCAAAGGTCTTTTTGTATGTATATATTACTGGAATTTAACGTCGTACGTCATAACGCCCTTGGCTTCACGGTTGCCCGCAAGGACATCAATAGCCGCTTCCACGTTGGCGCTTGACACGCCGCCGATAATCTTTCTGCCGATGTGGGAAAGCTCCTCTAAAACGAAGGGATTTCCGAAGTGCACGAGAGTTGAGATTCTGTTTGACATCTGCATTGCGTTGATAAGCGCAACCATACGGTGTGTCAGGTGATCGCTTCCCGTGAACGCGCCGGCTTGGGCGAATGTGATGAAGACAACGTCGTCGTATCCGAGAGAATCGGTGAGAAGACGTCGGTTCTGATCGGCTGTCGGGAACTGGCTTATCGCGCGGACGGTGGAATTCGGGAACTCACGCTCGAGCTGCTCGGTGATCTTCGAGGGGAAATACCAGCCGTTTGAGAATGTGTCCACGGCTACCTTGCCGGTGTCGGCGATATCTGTTTCGTTCTTAACCATGAGCGCGAAGAAATGCTTTCCGTCTTTGGAAATTGGAATATCAAGCCCCTCGTCTGCGGTTGCATATACGGAATCTGTGTTGATGCGGTTGAATTTTTCGATGTCTTCCTCGGTGATATCGTCGAATTTGGGTGTGTATTTAAGAAGTTTCTCCTGCATTGCTATAATTCTCTTAACAGCCTCGTCAAGACGCTCGTCGGAGATAATGCCTGCGTCATAGGAGTCGCACATGTCCTTGTATGCCTTTACGGAAGAATTAAACGGCAGTGCAAGGTCATTGCCTGCCTCAATGCACATTCCCTTAACAAGAGTGTCGCCGTATTTCGCCTGAATTCCCATCATGTTGAGCGCATCGGTGATTGCAACGCCCTCAAATCCAAGCTCGCGGATGATACTGATTACCTTTTTCGAGAGGGATGCCGGATGCTCGGGGTCAATATTTACAAATTTGCAGTGGGAAACCATGATGCCGTCAAGCAGATTCTGCTTCATGAGCTCAACGTATGGGAACATATCGTACGCGAGCAGGTCTTCCTTGGTGGACTCAGAATAGCCCTCTGCCATGTGTGAGTCAACAAAGAGCGCTTTCGTTGCACCGCCGGGATAATGCTTTCCAACAGAGAGCACGCCAGCATCGTGAAGACCGCGTGAAACTGCTGCGGCGAGCTTTGCAACCTTATGCTTGTCTGAGCCGATATTACGCATATTGTGGTCAGTCGGTCCCCAGGTTTCGCTCATGTCAACCACAGGGTCGCAGACTACGTTGTAGCCTATTTTTCTGGCGCTGATACCGGTCACCTTACCGAATGTGTATGCAAGCTCCTCGCTGTCTGCAATACCGAGAGCGTTGTGCCTTCCGATAAGATAGGGTGCCATACCGCTTTCGGCATCGGTGTAGAGCAGAATGGGATAATCTGCCGCTTCCAGAATTTTAGCGATAGCTTCGTCACGGCGCGCGGTTGTTGAGAGTACCCATACTGCGCCTATGGAATGATTTCGTATAAGATCAAGCACAAAGTCGAGGTTTTCATCAAATGTTCCGAATTTTTCGTAATCGTCGGGAATTCGGATAATGCCGGTCATAACCATGCCGAGCTTCTGTTTTACTGACAGGTTCTCAAATTTAAGTGGCTTTAATTCTTTCATTGTAAATTACCTCCTTGACAGGAAAAAGTGTGCAAAATATGCAACCTTGATTATAGCATAGCACAAGAGAAAATGCAATAGAAATTGTGAAAAAATAAAATAAAAAGCATTTTTGGAAAAAGTATTGCATTTTGCGGCAGGGTATGCTATACTGTGTCACGGATGGGGAAATCCATTCACTACATTAGTAATTTGTCAAGGAGAATTTGGCTTATGTCACGCTATATCCCTTTCACGATGCGCTGGGATGATGCGCCTCTCGATATTTCGTATGTTTTCGAAAACGAGAAGCCTGCCGGATGCCACGGATTTGTTAAAATAGAAGGCGACAAATTCGTGTTCGAGGACGGCACAGTCGGCCGCTTTTTCGGAACACTTTTCAACAGCGGAATGAACTTCTGCTCTCACGAGCACGCAGAAAAGGTTGCACGCCGTCTATCTAAGTTCGGTATCAATGTTGTCCGTCTGCATCAGATGGATGCGGATTCCGCTTGCCCGAACATTTTCAACTACACCAGAGGTGCTCACGAAAACAGCACCACCGAGCTTGACCCGAGAAGCCTTGACTGCCTTGACTATCTCCAGTACTGCCTCAAAAAAGAGGGTATATATGTCTACGTTGACGGAATAAATCACCGCATCTTCCGTTCGGGTGACGGAGTGAGAAACGCGCATCTTGTTGACCAGCGCGCAGGACGTCCGTTCTGCCTTTTTGACCGCACCATGATCGAGCTTGAAAAGAAGTTCAATCACGATCTTATGACTCACGTGAACCCGTACACAGGTCTTCGTTGGTGCGACGATCCTGCGGTTATCGTATTCAAGCTCGCTCCCGAGCTTACAATGTTCCAGCTTCCGACTGCGGACAAGTGGCCGATAAACGGCGTTGAGCCATACGCTACCGAGCTTGAGGCTCGCTTCCGCGAGTGGGCGAAGAATGAGAAGGGCGTGGAGATCGGTCCCGAAAAGGTTGACCTTGACGCGAAGGACAACCGTCTGCTTCGCGAGTTTTACGTTAAGCTCGAAAAGGATTACTACGCGGAAGTCCGCGAGGCTCTTGTGGCTGACGGCGTTAAGGCTCCGATACTTTACGACGCGCCCATGTTCTGCCTTGACCACCTGACTGCTATCGCAGGCTCCGACTTCAGCGATAATCACTGCTATTGGTGGGCAGGCGACCAGAGAGATTTCATGTCGAACAACCTCAGCGGCTCCTTTAACACCATGATTGATAACTTTGCTATCACAAGACTCGGCAAGAAGGCGCACTTCTTATCCGAATGGGATGCTCCGTGGCCGAACCACTACCGTGCAGAGGCTCCTATATTCGTTGCGGCTATGGCTTGCTTCCAGGGAACATCGGGTATGACCGTTCACACCTACCGCTACGGAAGCCGCGAGGACGCTTACACCACACGCCGTCTTGGACGTGACGTGGTTATCGGCGGAAGCTACTACCGCGGTACATTTGATACATACAACGATCCCGCTAAATTCGGTCTTTTCTATCACGCGGCTCTTATGATGCGCCGCGGCGATATCAAACAGGCAGAGAAGTGGGTTTCCATCAAGTTTCCGCATCACACAGAGCCGGAGTCTACCGTATATCCCAAGGATATCACGGGTCACATGGGCGGCGTGATGTATGAGCACAAGGTTTCCGCGCGTCTTGAGGGAATGGAGCCGTTCGGCGATTATGAGATTCCGTGGAATCAGTCTGCCGGCACTCGTATTGATATAAGCGACGCCGGCGAGATCACCTTCGCTCGGGATGAAAATTACGAACAGCCCAAGCGCCTCGTTTCCGACACGGGCGAGCTTATCCGCGATCTTGAAAATTCGATCGGTATTGTTGATGCAGAGCGAACCAAGGCTGTATACGGCTTTGTGGGCGGTCACGAGCTGAAGCTTAACGATATGACTGTAAAGGCAGAAACCGATTTCGCGGTTATCGCAGTTTCTTCTCTGAGTAGTGACCCCATAAACTGCTCCGAGAATATGCTTCTCACTGCTGTGGGACGTGTTAAGAATACCGATTACGAGGATATCGTGCTCGAAAACGGTCACCGTAAGGTTACAAATCACGGCACAACTCCGGTACTCACCGAGGTTATCGAAGCCGAGATCCGCATCAAAACTCCTCATCGTAACTTCCACGTTGTTTCTATCGACGAGGACGGATTTATCACCGGCAAGATCCCCTGCAGATATGAGGGTGACGAGCTTGTGTTTGAGATCGGCAAGGAATTCGCTCAGATGTACTATCAGATTCAGACCATGTAATTACAATAACGAGGTATAGAAAAATGAGTAAGCTTTATGCAGCATTCGGAGAGTTTGAAATTCCCTGCGACATCGGTGCGCTGACCTGCGGTTGGATTCCGCCGGAGCGAAAGGTTCGATTCAAGATCGACGACATTCAGGCGAACATCGTGGTTTTAAAGAATGACGAAAAGACTATCGTTATGATAAGCCTTGACCTGCTCCAGGTTGACCATTGGGACGCTGATGTTATGCGCCGTGAGATCGCAGCGAAGATCGGTGTTGGCTATGAGGACGTTATGATCTCGGCAACTCACAACCACTGCGGTCCGGCAAGCGTTGAGTGCTATGACTGCGACAAGGACGAGGCACTTGTTCTTAAGATAAAGGATATTCTCGTTAACGGCGTTGCAGAGGTTTGTACCCGTCTTGAGCCTGCCGTTTGGGGCACAGGATTTACTTATGAAAACGACATTACATGGAATCGCCGCTATATCATGCGTGACGGTTACTCCTATGCGCATCCGCTGGTTGAAAATACCGAGGTGCTCTGCGCCGAGGGGCCGATTGACCCGCAGGTGGGCGTTATCTGCGTTCGCAATATGAAGGGATATGCTATGGGTTACGTTGTGAACTTTGCATGTCATCCGCTTTTCCACGGCGGACAGCGTATTGCCAGCGCAAACTACATCGGTTCGCTTCGTGCGGCACTCAAGGAAAAGGAAAACGAAAACTGCGTAACCGTATTTATAAACGGTGCTGCCGGCGATATTGCTCACGCAAATCCGTTTGACAGAAACCGCACCACGAAGGATTCCGTTGGTCAGAAGCTCGCAGAGAGAAGCTATGAGGTTGCGCTTAAGGTTGACTACACTGACGATATCGTGCTCGATAGCGTTGTTGGTGAGGCGGTAGTACAGCGCCGTCACCTTTCCGACGAGCATATTGCAAGAGCAAAGCAGGTGCTTGCCGGTGAGGATGTTGTTATTGATCCTTCATGGCATCCCGTATCCTCGATGGATAAGAAGGTATTCGCGGCAAAGCTTGTTGAGCTTCGCGAAACTGAAGAGAAAAATCCCGATATAACACTTCCAATGCAGGCGCTCCGCATCGGAGAAACCGCTTGGGTATCCACTCCCTGCGAGCTGTTCGTTCGCCTTGGTATGGAGATAAAGCTCCGCAGTAAGACCAAGTACACCTATATCGCCGGCTACACAAACGGTCAGATCGGCTATGTCGGCACTCCCGAAGCGTATGTGCGCGGCGGATATGAAACCACACCGTGCGGCGGAAGCATCGTTGAGGTTGACACCGGTGCGAAGATCGTTGACGCGGCGGTTGAGCTTGTAAACAAGCTTTAAAAAAGGTATAATAAACCGGAGGCTCGTATGAGCCTCCGGTTTTGTTTGTGAGCCATAGTTTTTTTGTATTTTACAGTCGCCGTGATTTGTGATAGAATATATAGGTAACTTTGTAAAGAAAAGGTGTCACGAATATGGGATTTATTGTTGACCTGCTTTCAATTCTTGTCGGCGGTCTGTGCGGTGGAATTTTCACCAAAAGGCTAAATATAAAAAACACGTCCGCGCTGGCTATTGGTATCATGCTTATAAGTGCTGTGGGACTTCTTGAAAATATACTGTGCATATCGGAAGAAAAAATTGTCGGTGAGCATACGGTGGTTGTGGCAATTGCGCTTGTTGTGGGATGTGCGATAGGCGAGGCATTGCGGCTTGAGGACAGACTCTATTCGCTTTCAAAGACCGGAAATGCGGAGCTTAACGGTTTCATTGACTCGGTTCTCTTCTTCGGCATCGGCGGACTTCAGATAAGCGGCCCGATACTGTATGCGCTGGATGGCGACAGCTTTCAGCTTGTTTTAAAGGGAATTGTGGACTTCCCGTTTGCGCTTATGCTTGGTGCTGCGTACGGAAAAAAGGTTTCGCTATCGTCTTTTCCGGTTGTGGCGGTGCAGGTCCTTATCGCGCTGCTTGCCGGACTGTTCGGGGACTTTTTAAGCGATAATCTGCTGTGCCAGATGTGCTCGCTCGGATATATAATACTTTTCTTCTCGGGATTTAACATGGTCTGCTCACAGAAAAGTAAAATAAAAAATATTAACATGGTTCCGGGAATGTTTCTCATAATAATTTACAACATAGTGAGGGAGGTATTCGTGAAATGACTATACAGCAGTGCAAATATGTTATGGCGATACAAAATCGAGGCTCGTTCAGCGAGGCTGCGAGGGAGCTTTTCGTAGCACAGTCGAGTCTTTCGTTCAGCATAAAACAGCTTGAGGATGAGCTGGGAATAAAAATCTTTGAGCGCTCAAAAACGGGTGCCGTACTTACCGCCGAGGGTGCGGAGTTCGCGAGATATGCCGCAGAGCTTGTTTCAAAAAACGATTTTATTCTGAAAAGATACAAAAGCGCCGAAGAAGGGCCACGTTTGTGCGTTTCAACACAGCACTACGATTTTATCGCGGATGTATTCTGCCGCCTGGTGACCGAAACAAAAGACTCTGCATACTCGCTCTCGCTTCAGGAAAAACAAACGTATGAGGTCATACGCGATGTTGAAACTGCATACAGCGATGTTGGAATAATCGCCATAAAGGATGCAAATTTCGATGTTATGAGCCGATATCTGCAAAACAAGGGAATCACTTTTACGTCCGTATTCGAGGTGACGCCGCACGTGTTCATGCGCCGCGGACATCCGCTTGCCGATAAGGAATATTTGTACTATGAAATGTTAAGCGGTTATCCGTATCTCTCATATGAACAGGGCGCACACAGTGACTCATGGTTTGAGGAGGAGATGATTTCGGGATATTGCGCCGACAGACAGATTATTATAAGTGATCGCGCAACGCTTATGAACGTGCTGCTCAAAACCGACGCTTACACAGTCGGTACGGGAATAATGCCGTCCGCGCTTAACGAGGGCAAGATCGTGTCAATTCCCATCGAGCACGACTGCGTGTACAGTGTTGGATATATCGTCAGAAAGGATCGAAGCCACACTCCGATACTTGAAAAGTTTTTAGCCATCGTACAGCAGTTTGGTGAGAATATTATGCATTGAAAAAACAAAAAACGGAGGCTCATACGAGCCTCCGTTTTTTTGTGGAGTTATTCATATCCCTGAAATCCGGTTATTGCAAATTTGTATATCGTACCCTCGCCCACAAGCTGTATGAAGCTTACGCCGGTAAGGTCTATGTACTCGTCCCAGGTGCTTGTAACGGTTTTTATGACCTCGCCGTTTGAATTAAACAGCCTTACGATTACGCCGTCGTTGACTTCAAGCACAAGCTTGTCGATCGTCTTATTTTTATATTCGGTGAGGTAACTGTTGCCGGCATCAAGCCCTATATAGAGGTCGCGGTATTTGGCGGATGTGTTGAATATGCCCGGGCGGTACTGCGGAGCGGAGTAATAAAATCTTGGGATAAGGTTGATTTGCTTAACGTTCGTAAAATCGGTGTTGGAGGGCTCTTCGAACAACGCTTCATTGTTCTTGAGCCATGCGTAGAAATCATCGAACACGCTCTCGCCGTATGTCATGTAAAATGCCTCAAGGATCTTATCGTTCGGTAGACGGTCACTGCCGCTTGAATGTACATGCATAGGATATGCTTCTTCCATCCTGAAAATCCAATCGGTATAGTTGCCGTAGGTGGTATCGAGATACCACATCAGGCGAAAACCGATGGTGTAATTGGAGTTCCAGCTTCCCTGAAGTATGTTGTCGATCCAATATTCCATTGAATGTGAGTACAGCTCGTCGTAATCGGTAATTGTCATATTTACAAACGACTGCGCGGTAGTACCGACGGTTTCGGTAAGATTCGGGTAATGCTCCTGTATATATGCTTTCGTCTTGTATACGGTGTATTCTGTTATGCCCTCCATTGCCCACTGGCAGTAGAACCAATTTGACTGCATTGACTGAAGGGTGTGTGTGCATTCATGAATTACCGTAGCAAGCTCAATGAGATCTCCCGAGCTTACTACCGCGCCGAATGCGCCTGCATATGCCGAGCCATATTCACATTCGGCGGAGTTATCCTTTATAACCTCTACCGGCAAAAGCTCGTATGCATAATGGGGATTGCCCTCAAACTTCATGCCCGACACCTTTTCCATTATGTCTGTTATAATATTAAGGTTTTCCACAAGATCATCGGGAACGTAGACATTAGCATCAATTTTGAGCTCCAGATGCTTGGTTTTTATAGTTGTCGGCGCTTTTGTGATCGTTCCCCCTGCGAAGTTTAACTTCACAGGTTCAATCTTGGGAATGATCTGCTGTGCTGTAATAACTGCACCGCACACAGAACAGTGACTTCCCTCGGTAATACCGGTTGCGGTGTTTGTTGCTTCCACCGCTTTGTCGATTACGGGAGTGTGTCCTGTTGCTTTAATAAAGGTTTGCTCCGTCAGCACCGCATTGCACACAGAACAGTGCGAGCCGTCAGTAAGGCCGGTAGCGGTACATGTTGCGGCGTAGCCTTTATCGGTGACAGTGGTATGCGCGAGCTTGTCTATCGCTGTCTGCTCGGTGATAATCTCACCGCACTCGGAGCAGTGAGAGCCGTCGGTAAGGCCGGTAGCGGTGCAAGTAGCGGCATAGCCTTTGTCGGTGACAGCGGTGTGTGCGCGCTTGTCTATCGCTGTCTGCTCGGTGATAACCTCACCGCACTCGGAGCAGTGTGAGCCGTCGGTAAGGCCGGTAGCGGTGCAAGTGGCGGAATAACCTTTATCGGTGACAGCGGTGTGCTTATGTGCCTCTGTTGTTACGTCTTCGCCGGATTGTGTATCCTCGCTGGGGTGGGTGTCTTCATTAGGCTGGGCATCCTCGCTCGGGGCGGTGTCCTCACCTGACTGTGTGTCCTCGTAGGACTCGGTTACCTCGCCGGTTCCTGCTGACCCCGTGTCATCAGTCGCCCCGGCGTTCTGCTGCGCACAGGCGGTGAGTGCCAAGAGAATACATAAGGCTGTAATGCCCAGATATAGCTTTTTCATAGAATATCCTCCAAAGATCAAGCTGACATTAATCCCCTTAAGCAAAGCTACATTTCATGTGTCTGCTGTAAGGGGATTTTATAATGACTGTTTATATTTGCTTATCTTACAAACTCAAAGTTGAGAGTCTGTGTTTTAACCTCGCCGGGCTGCATGAAGATGAGCTCGCCGTCTGCACGTACGCGGTCGCGCGGCTTCGGGATGCAGATGCCGGGCTCGATACCAAGAGCATACTCGTGCTCTCCCATAGCCTTCCACTGACAGAACTTGGGAAGCTCTGCGGAATCGTAGGACATGATAAGACCTTTCTGAATCTTCGGGTTGTAAACGGATATTCTTGCCTGGCCCTCAAACTCATGGAAGTAGCAGGTTTCACCATAACCGCGTGTGGGCTTGAGCATTTTGAGATGTGTGTCAAGCTGTGCGGCCGCATATTCGCCGGTGGGAATAACCTTCTTCGAGGGGATTTCCACGATTGTATCTTCCGAGAGGAGCGGATAGCCGATGTTGCAGTGATAGAGCATCTGAATGGGTGCCTCGGTGGAACCGATGTTGGTTATCTTATCCTTTATGGAGAGCTTGTTTTCAAACAGCGGAACGATATACTCACGCTCAAGCAGGTACTTGTTTGCGAAAAGCGCCGCATCGCGGATGCGTGCCTTTATGTGCATTACGTCATCCTCTATGTAGTAGTTGACCTGCTCTGCGGGGATGTTGCCGATAGTGCCGTGCTGACCGAGCTGTACGCCCTCGTCAACGCATGCGTTTCCAACGTTTGCAAGGCCGCATGTGGTGATAAAGCCTGCGGTGAAGGAATCGAGGAAGCCGTTTTCCACGCGGTCATAGTATGCGGGAGCAACGAAGCCGCAGGGGGAGAAGTAGCTTAAGTTTACAGCATCAAGAGAAATGCGGTAGATATCAGCCGCGCGGTCGAGTGCAACGGTGAACTCAAGACCGGAGCCGTTTCTTACCTGAAGAAGACGCATGCCGTCGCCCTTACCGCCGACAAGACGAACTTCTTCAAAACCGTAAAGCTGATTTTCGTGACCGAGATATGGATTCATAGTAGTAGTACCTCCGAAAAATATTATCACAATAATTCTACCATAATTTGTTTTTTGTGTCAATACGGTTTTTGTTTTTAGCACAGAAGACGCGTATATTTATTTTTGTATCGGCCAATACTGAATATGTAAATTTCGCTTCGGTGAAATTTCAATAAATAAGCAGCTTACAAAAGGAGTATTTACCATGAACAACAACCAGAATCAGAACCAGAACAATCAGAACCAGAACAACCAGAATAAGAATCAGAACCAGAATCAGAATCAGAATCAGAACAACCAGAACCAGAATCAGAACCAGAACGACAACCAGAACAGAAGCAATAACAACAAGGCAGACAACAAGAAGAACTCCTCCGACAACCGATTTTAAGTTTTACTACTAAAAGAGGAGATGCGCGGCTCGTTCTATTGAGCCGCGCATCTTTTATTTTTCGCGATTTTTCAGTATCACCTCGGCAACTGCGAGGTCGATAGGGGTCGTTATTTTTATGTTTCCGGTGCCCGTGTCAACAAGCTTCACATCAAAGCCAACGTGCTCTGCGAGCGCATTGTCATCTGTTGCGGTGAAGCCTTCCTCCTTAGCGATGTACGCCGCCGCGCGGTACACCTCGGTTTTGAAGGTCTGCGGAGTTTGCGCGAGCCACATTTCGCTGCGGTTTGGTGTTTCGGTGATATAATTTTTACTGTTTGCGCGCTTAACTGTGTCGGTGGCTCTTGTAGCGGCGGTTGCCGCGCCGCACCTGTACGCTTCGCGCAAAACTGCGCTTATGTCATCCGGCGTGATAAGACAGCGTGCCGCATCGTGTATTGCCACAAACTCGGATTTGTCGGAAATTGCCTCAAAGCCGTTAAGAACCGACTCCTGACGTGTGTCGGCGCCCTTTACCACGGCGCGAAGCTTTGTTATGTTATATTCCGACTTGTATTTGTCATATGCCGCTATTTCATCCTCGCGCGCTACGACGATTATTTCGTTTATATGCTCACATTCCTCGAATGCTTTCAGTGTGCGAACGACAACGGGCATGCCGCAAAGCGTGAGCATTTGCTTGGTTGTCCCCGATGTGTTCATGCGTGTGCCGCTTCCTGCGGCGGCGATTATCGCCGAGGTGAAATGAGGTTTGTTTGCGGTATTTGAAAGTGTACGAAGCAGAGAGGCTATATCCTTTGCTGATATTTTCATGTGTGTGCATCCTTTGCTTTATTTTACTCTTACATATATTATACCACATCTCTAGCAAAATGAGTGAACAAAACTTAAATTTCACAAATTGTGTTTTGGGGGAATGTTTCCGAAAGTTTAACAAAAAGTTACAGCGGCGTGTACACGCCGCTGTTGGCTCCCTTGTGCAAAGGGAGCTGTCACCGAAGGTGACTGAGGGATTGTTTGCGGTAAGTCGGGATTTTACAATCCCTCCGGCACGGCATACGCCGTGCCACCTCCCTTTACACAAGGGAGGCTTGAGGTAGTTACCGTCTGTATTACAGCCGCTGCTACCTATGATCACTCGCTGAAATATTCGATTACAAATTCGGGCACTTTTCCGAGGAGGAATGTTGCGGTGTAGGTGTCCGTATAGGACTCGGTGCTGTCTTTGTATTCTACGACCGCATGCTCCACACCGTTTTCGTCGTAATAGTAGGTGAGCTCGGCGTGGTCGGATATCAGAATGTCATACGATATTTTGAATCGGGTATCCTTGAGAGTGAACGGGGAAGTGTAAGAATGATTTCCAATGGGATTTGTGCTGGCACGGAGAATTTCGAGCATCTGCTCTCTGTCGCTTATCTTCATAACCTTTTCAGTTCCGTTTTCGTCATAGCCGAGTATTCTGAAATTGCTTGCATTCTCCGCAAGCGCCTCACAAAGCTTATCCGGCGAATAGTTATATCCGTTTGCGTCATGGAACGCGGCGGTCTTCGTCATGGAGGTGAATATCGGAAGCATAATGTCGGTATTATCTGAATATATGTCAACATATCCGACTGCCGGCTGCTGGAAAAAGTCAAAGTCGATATTTTCCATTTCTTCAAGCATGATGTGAACGCCGCACGTCTTTGCTACTTCCTCAAATGTGGGGTCCTCATCGAAGCGGTGGGAGCGACGTCCGGAAGTGTAGTTATACATCTTATCATCATGGAAAATCAGATTGGGTAAATCCACATAAATACGTCCGCTGTCCGGGGAGGGTTCAAGCTCGGATGCATACTGCTCTGCAAACTCTTCGCTGTTGAGTATCGTCTTGAACTGTTCTACAAAATCAGCCTTGTTGTAGATGGGTATGTATTTTGCATACGGAAGCCCGAACTTGGGGTAGAAGACCATACGTACAGCTGTATAATCGGTTACGAAAACCTTATCGTATTCGTATCTATCAATAATATCGATGCTTCCGCTATAAGAATAGCTGAAAGCTTCATCGAAGGTTTGGCCGTTCTTGTATATATAATGCAGCGCCTCTATAACCTCTTTATCGCGGAAGACCATTGTTCCGCCGTCATTATCAAAGTTTACGGATACCTTTGATGTGAGTGCCGGTGCGGGGATGTGGTCGTTAATACCGAAAGCATTTGTTGACAGAATTATAAACGCTATTGCCGCAACACCGCCGTAGATGCACAGCCCCTTCCAGCCCTTGAACATGGCTTTTGCGGTTTTGTTAAGTATAGTGTTGGTAAGCATGAATGTGAGCACGGCGCCGCATATCATACCGAACACCATCCAAAAGAGGTCGCCCATGATTCCGTAGAACAGAAGTCCGCCGCAGAGCGTTCCCACGAAGACGATGATGTATTTTATAACCTCACCGAGAGGGGTGAACACAATCGGTGTGCCGGAGCGCTCGCTCTTTCTGTACATATATATTGCATATGCGCCGACAAGCATTGCCGCCGATATGAGAAGCAGACCGAGGATCTCCCAGATGCTCAGCACATCGGGGTTTATAACAAAACGAAATGCCGGCGTCATCTTTTCAAAAACATCCGCGTGCAGATAGAAGTCTACCCACATGTGCTCGCTGAAGAGGGAGAGAAATCCGACTGTCAGCGCGTATGTGGCGGGGACGATGAATACAGCCACCCAGGTGAGTGTGAGCTGTACGGATGTCATACCGCTTACCATGCCGATAAGTGTTGATAATGCATAGAAGAATATTGCGTAAACAAACGTGTCAACCGTTACGGCGAGGATGTTGAGTATAAGTGTGCCGGTGACAAGTCCGTTTGAAGCGAAAACTGTCAGCGTGAAAAGGACATTGAAAAGATAGGGGATAACAAGTGAGAGTGCGGATATTGCGAGCTGGGTTAAAAAGAGTCGTCCGCGTTTTATGGGTAAGCTGTGGTAAAAATCGACGGACACCTTGTTTTTAAGGTATTTGAATCTTGAGCAGGACAGTACAACTGCGAATGCGGACATCGCAATGACTGTGAAGTAGCGTATTACCACCGGCCAATCGGATGCGAAGCCTGCTCTCAGGTCTTCGATATCACTCGCGCTTAGCGGAGCACTTCCGGATATTATCATAAGAACCGGGACGGGAAGTATAAAGAAAAGGATAATGGTAAAAAGGAATATAGTCGTCCAGAACTGTTTTGCGGAAAACTTAAAGAACGGCATGAATGATGCACGCTTTTTATCAGTAGTTAAGTTTTGAGAAGTCATAACCCTTTTCCTCCATTTCGCTTATAAATATTTCCTCGAGCGTGAGCGGTATGGTTTCGTAGAAGCTCGGTGAGCGCTCTGCCATCTGTGCGTTTATTTCGTCGATGCTTCCGCGTGCGATGAATGAAACGATACTTCCGCGTTTTTCATAGCTGAGTATTTTCATCGGTGCAAGTCGGGAAGCATCAAACTCGCCCTCGAATACCGCCTGAACCTTGTGAAAGTCGGATTTCATATCATCAAGCTCGCGCACGAACAGCAGACTACCCTTGTGAAGAAGTCCCACGGTATCGCAGATGTCTTCCATCTCGCGAAGATTGTGCGAGGCGATTATTGTTGTCATGCCGTCTGCCGCTTCTTCCGCTAAAATACGCTTTACAAGCTGACGCACAACGGGGTCGAGTCCGTCGAAGGTTTCATCGCAGAGCAGATATTTCGGTCTTGCCGAAATACCGAGCATAACGGATGCCTGCTTTTTCATACCCTTCGAGAATGTGTTTATCTTGCGGTCACAGTCGAGGGTGAATATGCCGCGCAGCTTTTCAAAGGTTTCATCCGAAAAAGAGGTGTAGACGGTTTTGTAGAGCTTTCGCATATCGTTTATCGTGCAGTGCGGCAGGAAAAACTGCTCGTCTGACAAATAGATGATATCCTGCTTTACCGCATCGTTTTCCCATACGGCAATGCCGTCGTATGTCACATCGCCCGACTCCGGCTTGATAATTCCGCACAGAATGCGAAGCAGCGTGGATTTACCCGAGCCGTTTGAGCCGATAAGTCCGAAAATAGAGCCGTTTTTTACGGTGGCGCTTACGCTGTCAAGCGAGCGAAGCTTGCCGTAGTACATGCTGACGTTTGTTATTTCAATCATTTGACGTACCTCCCCATATTTTTTCTGTTATGGCGCAGATATCTTCTTTTTGTATACCTGCACTCTTCAGAGCTGTGAGAGTTTTTGTAAGCTGTGCGAGCAGTGAGTCGTGCTCGTTTTTGCGGATACCCTCGATCCCCTCTGAAACGAAGCTTCCGCGGCCTTGAACCGAGTAGATTATCCCCTGGCGTTCAAGCTCTGCGTATGCTTTCTGAATGGTGTTGGGATTAATGGCAAGCTCGGATGCGAGCGAGCGTACTCCCGGAAGCTGTTCTCCCGGTAAAAGCACTCCGCGCAAAACAAGACTTTTCACATTGTCGGTAAGCTGTTCCCAAATAGGCTTTCGATCACGTGTGTCAACGGTTATGGCACTCATGACTATCCTCCTTATAACTGTGTTAAGTGTACTATGCGTATTAGTACACTTAAAGTATAGCATGCCCGGACACGTTTGTCAATAGTTTTTGAAAATTTTTCATAATTTGGCTGTAGCTATTGAATTATTGCGGACAATATATTATAATAGTGGTAATGAGCATGTTAAATTTCAAAGGAGTTGACGTTATGCGAATCATTATTGTTGGCTGCGGCAAGGTCGGAGATCTTCTGACATCCTATATTGCATCCGAGGGACACGATGTTGTTGTGGTGGACACGGATCAGGCGCTTATTGAGAGCATTGTAAATAAATATGACGTTATGGGCGTTGTCGGAAACGGTGCGTCGAGAGCTGTGCAGCTCGAGGCGGGCGCAGACAAGGCTAATCTTCTTATAGCTGTTACGGCATCGGATGAGCTTAATCTGATGTGCTGTATTGTGGCACGAAAGCTTGGCGCACGTCACGCTATAGCGCGTGTTCGCACTCCCGAATATGCCGAGCAGATTACATTTATGCGCGGAGAGTTCGGACTTTCCATGGCGGTGAATCCCGAATACGATGCGGCAAAGGAGATATGCCGTATCATACGTTTCCCGGCGGCACTCAAGGTTGACACATTCTGCAAGGGCAGAGTAGACCTTGTTGAAGTGAAGATTGGCGAGAGTCATCCTCTTTGCGGTCGTCCGCTTCGCGAGCTGGTTACGGGACTTGGTGTAAACGTGCTTGTGTGTGCGGTAAAGCGCGGCGATGATGTAATCATTCCGTCGGGCGATTTTACCCCCATGGCAGGGGATATTGTGCACATAACCGCATCGCACAATGACCTTGTAAGCTTTTTCAAAAAGCTTGGTGTTCTCGAGAAGCGCATAAAGAGCGTTATGATAGTGGGCGGCGGAAATTTGGCGTATCACACCGCAAACATGCTTGAAGCATCGGGAATCGAGGTAAAGCTCATAGAGCGTGACGCAGAGCGTGCAACGCAGCTCGCGGAGCTTTTGCCGAAGGCTATGATAATAAACGGCGACGGTACTGACAGTGATCTCTTGCTTGAAGAGGGCATTGACGGCGTTGACGCGGCGGTGTCGCTTACCGGCATTGACGAGGAGAACATTATGATCTCGCTTTTTGCCGCAAAGAGAAATGTTGACAAGGTTATAACCAAGGTCAACCGCCCGGGCGTTATGAAACTTCTGTCGGGCATCGGACTTGAATGTGTTGTGTCACCGAAATCTCTGACTGCGAACAATATTTTAAGATACCTTCGCGGACTTGAGCATTCGGACAACAGCATAATTCAGACGCTTTACAAGATAGTTGACGACAAGGTTGAGGCAATCGAGTTTGTCGCATCCTCGGGCTTTGATGCACTCGGTGTACAGATAAAAGAAATGAAGATAAAGAAGAATATCCTGCTTGCGTGCATAATGCGCGGAAACCGCATTATATATCCTCACGGCGATGATACGATAGAGCTTGGCGACAGCGTTGTCGTTGTAGCGGCTGCTGAGGAAGCAGTACATGACCTTGACGATATTCTGATCGGTAACTGAAGGACGGCTGATTATGAATTATAGGATGATAGGCTATATTATCGGGCAGATTGTAAGAGTTGAGGGCATACTTATGGTGCCCGCACTCATATGCTCGCTTATATACGGTGAGGGCTTTAAGCTTGCATTCCTCATACCGATATTGATTGCTCTTATATTGGGCACACTGCTTTGTATCAAAAAGCCGGAAAACACCTCGATATTTGCCAAAGAGGGCTTTGTTTCCGTCGCGCTTTCATGGGTGATTCTGTCGATTATAGGAGCGCTGCCGTTTGTTATCGGCGGGTATACTGACTCGATTTTTGATGCAATATTTGAAACGGTGTCAGGTCTTACCACGACGGGAGCGAGTATTTTAACCGAGGTTGAGTCGCTGGAGCACGGTATACTTTTCTGGCGCAGCTTCACTAACTGGATAGGCGGTATGGGCGTGCTTGTGTTCGTACTTGCAATTCTGCCCCAGGCGGATACACGTTCGGTTAAGCTGATGCACGTTATGCGTGCGGAGGTGCCAGGCCCCAAGGTCGGCAAGCTTGTGTCAAAAATAAGCAGAACTGCGCGAATAATGTACGGCATATACATTGTTTTGACACTTTTGGAGGCTGCATTGCTTCTGCTTGGCGGAATGCCGCTGTTTGACAGCCTGGTCAATTCCTTTGCCACGGCGGGAACGGGCGGATTTGCTATCAAAAATGCAGGCATTGCGGCGTATGACAGTATGTATGTTGACTATGTTATCAGTATATTCATGTTCCTTTTCGGAATAAACTTTAACCTTTACTATTTCATAATAATCGGTCACGGACTTCAGGCGCTGAAGAGTGAGGAGCTGCGTTGGTATGTCGGTATCGTTGCGGTGTCAACAGCGATTATCGCGCTTGATATTTTCCGTATATACAACGATGTCGGTCAGTCTGTGCGTCACGCATTTTTTCAGGTGTCGTCTATTATAACCACCTGCGGATTTGCCACGGCGGACTTCAACACATGGCCTATCCTTTCAAAGACCATACTGGTGCTGCTCATGTTCTGCGGAGCGTGTGCCGGCTCCACCTGCGGAAGCATAAAGATAAGCCGTATACTCATTCTTGCCAAAACGGGACTTCGCGAGATAAAATATATGCTTCATCCGCGCGCGGTGGTGCATGTCAAAATTGAAGGCAAACCGGTTGAAGCGGATGTTATACGAAGCGCGGTTTCCTTTTTGATAGTATTTATAATGGTGTTTACGGTGTCTTTCTTTGCGCTTACTGTTGCGGAAGAGTGCGATCTTGTAACGGGATTTACCGCGGTCACGGCGTGCATCAACAATATCGGTCCCGGTCTTGGTGATGTAGGTCCTGCCGGCAATTTCTCGGCGTTCACAGGGTTTACAAAGATGCTTTTGTCGTTTATCATGCTTGCGGGCAGACTTGAGATTTTTCCGATGATAATGCTGCTCTCTCCGTCAACCTGGAAGAAGAGCTGATTTAGCTAAAATAATAGTGTATGCCAATGATAAAATAGTATATTTACATTCGATGGCTTATGCGTTATAATGATTTTGTAAAACCTATAAAGGAAATCGAATATGCTTAAGATAAAAATCCTTCCGTCCACGGAAAAATGCTTCCTCGATGACGATATAGAGCAAAAATATGAGCTTCGCGAAGCGTCGATGCTAAGAAACGAGCGTTTTTCGTTTCAGCTTGCATACACCTGCTTTGGCGAGGAGATATTCCGTCACTGTCACTGCACGCTGTCTGTAGAGGGTGCTCTTGCGGATAAGCTTCAGGTGGCGAAAATTGAAAATGTTCCCGTAACGCTTCCGCTTTACAGAACCGTCACGGATGATGACTATCTTCGCTACACTCCGGGTCTTTTTCCCGATTTGCTGATTCCGTATACGCTTGATAACCCCGTTGTAGTGGTGCCCGACCAGCTTCGCGCATACCTTTTCACAATCGAGGACACAGACGGAATTGCTCCCGGAGAGTATGAGCTTAAGTTTACGCTCACGCACTACGATGAGCCGAGAGATACCACGCACACCGTGTCGCAAACACTCAAGCTGACCGTTGTTGACGAAATGCTCCCGGCGCAGGAGCTTATCCACACGCAATGGTTCCACTGCGACTGTATCGCCACCCACTACAACTGCGAAATCTTCTCCGAGCGCCACTTTGAGCTTATCGGTAACTTCATGGAAGCGGCGCGCAAATGCGGCGTTAACATGATGTTTACCCCTGTTCTCACACCGCCGCTTGATACGGGAGTGGGCAGAGAACGCCCGACTGTACAGCTTGTGGACGTAACCGTCACAAACGGCAAGTACAGCTTCGGCTTTGACAAACTCGACAGATACATAAATCTCGCTCTTGAGCGCGGCATGGAATACTTTGAAATATCCCATCTGTTCTCGCAGTGGGGCGCGAAATACGCCCCAAAGGTTATGGCAACCGTTGACGGCGAATATAAGCGTATCTTCGGCTGGGACACCGAGGGGACTGGTGAAGCGTATGCGGCATTTATCCGTGAATTTCTGTCAGCGCTTGTAGAGCGCCTCAAGGCACTCGGAGTTGACAAACGCTGTTACTTCCACATTTCCGATGAGCCGGGAATTCAGATCATCGAGGGCTATACCAAAGCAAAGAACATAGTTGCGGATATCCTTGAAGGCTATCCCATAATGGATGCTCTTTCGAGCTATGAGTTCTACGAAAGCGGCGCGGTGACGTGCCCGATTCCGTCGGTGGACCATGCCGCGACGTTTATTGAGAACAACGTCCCGAATCTCTGGACGTACTACTGTACAGGTCAGCACTGCGAGGTTTCAAACCGCTTTGTTTCAATGCCCGGTCAGCGTACACGTGTGCTCGGAACACAGCTTTTCAAGTATAACATAAAGGGATTCTTGCAGTGGGGCTTCAATTTTTGGTACAGCCAGTTCTCCATACACTACGTAAATCCGTTTGTTGATACAAACGCCGATTATTTTGTCCTGCCGGGCGATGCTTTTTCCGTGTATCCCGGAAACGACGGAAAGGCGCTCTACTCGCTCCACGCACTCCATTTTTACGAGGCGCTTCAGGACATGCGTGCGCTGAATCTGCTCGCACAAAAGATCGGTCACGACAAGGTTGTAGCTCTTATGGAGGAAGGACTTGCGGATGAAATAACCTTCAAGGTGTATCCGAGAAATATTGACTATCTGCTCACGCTTCGCGAGCGCGTAAACAAACTGCTTAAAAAATAAGAGTATATATGTAAGAGTATATATGATATTATATCCCCGTGCGGTGTTGACAAAATCCGCTCGGGGATATATAATATATATGAGTATCTGTTTGCTTTGGGGAGCATTTTGCTGACATTATTTTCGTGGCTTCGCCATTACTTACAAATACAGATGCCAAAATTGTGTATATTGTTCAAAAAATCTTATTATATTACCATAGAGTGACACAAACTTCGGCATATTTGATATTTACTAAAACGAAATAAAGTGGTAAAATAATATAGTGCCGTATTTTAATTTATAAAAATGTGCACACCAGCATTTTTCAAGGGATCCAGAGGTGTTCAAAATAGACAGCAAAATTAAGCGCCGAGTCGGTATAATGACTCTCGGCTGCAAGGTAAACCAGTACGAAAGCACGGCAATCGCCGAAGAATTTGAAAGACACGGCTTCACAATCGGAAAATTCTCCGAGAAGTGCGGCATTTATATAATAAACTCCTGCACGGTAACGGCAGAGAGTGACCGCAAAACCCGTCAGATGATACGTCGCGCGGCGCGCCACAATCCCGAAGCGTATGTGCTTGTTACGGGATGTTACGCACAGATAAACCCCGGTAAAACCGCCGGTATTGACGGCGTTGACTTTATTTGCGGAAACAGCAACAAAACCCGTCTTGTTGACGCGGCGCTCGGACTTATCGCTTCCGGCGAAAAGAACGGCGTTGCCGCAATAAAGGTTGACGATATAGTCGGTGCTCCGTTTGAGCCGATGACTATACATTCTTCCGAGCGTACAAGAGCATACGTCAAAATCGAAGACGGCTGCGACAATCACTGCACATACTGTATTGTTCCCACGGCTCGCGGTAAGGTTCGCTCCAAGCTGCCCGAAGACGTTATTGCAGAGGTTCGCGGACTCGTTAGAAACGGTTATAAGGAGATCGTCCTTACGGGAATCGAAACTGCATCCTACGGTAAGGATTTCGAGGACGGATATTCGCTTGCAGACCTCATTTCTGAGGTTGACGGTATTCCCGGAGTTGAGCGAATCCGACTCGGATCGCTCGATCCGTCGGTGCTTCGCCCGGCGTTTGTTGATAAGATCGCGGCGCTGAAGCATTTCGCTCCGCATTTCCACATTTCCATGCAGGCGGGATGCGATCGCATACTGAACTTAATGAAGCGCAAATACAACACCGCTATGGTGCTTGACAACATACGATATATCAGAGAAAAGATGCCGGATGTCACGTTCGCGTCGGACTTCATAGTCGGATTTCCGACTGAAACCGAGAGCGAATACCTTGAAACAGAGAGGTTCGTTAGCGAGGTGGGATTCACGCATCTCCACATCTTCCCCTACTCAAAAAGAAGCGGCACTGTTGCTGCCGAGATGGACGGACAGGTTCCCGACGCAATTAGGGCGGAGCGCGCATCGCGGCTTGATGCAAAGCGCCGCGAGATAGCGTACAAAATGGCGGAGAAGTATATCGGCGTGCAGAAGGAAGTTCTCTTCGAGCTTTGCGAGGAGGGACGTGCCGTGGGACATACTCCCGAATTTCTGGAGGTTGCCGTTATCACGGACAAGGACCTTCACAACGAAGTGTGCACGGTTAAAATAAACGGATACGACGGTTCGGTATTTACCGGATTTATCGTTTGATATGTAACACAAGAAAAATTAACATAAAGGAGTCAGACTATGGTTTACAGAATATTTGTTGAAAAACAGCCGGCTCACGCGGTAGAGGCGAGATCGCTTTTTGCCGACATCCGCGAAAACTTGATGATAACCTCAATCAAATCGCTTCGTGTGCTTAACCGCTACGATATTGAGGGAATTAGTGAGGACATCTTTGCTAAGGCGAAGAATACCATCTTCTCCGAGCCTCAGAGCGATATTATCTTTGACGAGCTTACCACCGATGCGGGCGATAAGGTTTTCGCCGTTGAGTATCTGCCCGGTCAGTTTGACCAGCGTGCCGATTCCTGCGCACAGTGCGTACAGCTTATCACATACGAGGACAGACCTGCAGTTCGTACTGCGAGAGTTTATGTTATCTCCGGCGATGTTACCGAGGCGGAGCTTGAGAAGATAAAGGCATACGTTATCAACCCCGTTGAGAGCCGTGAGGCATCGCTTGCAAAGCCTGAAACTCTTGCGGAAAAGTTTGATATTCCCACAGATGTTGAAACCATAACCGGTTTTATCTCCTACGGCGAGGAGGAGCTTGCCGCATTCCTCAAGAAGTATGCGCTTGCTATGGACTTCGATGATGTTAAGTTCTGCCAGGCATATTTCAAGAATGAGGAAAAGCGTGATCCCACAATTTCCGAAATTCGCCTTATCGACTCCTACTGGTCTGACCACTGCCGTCACACAACATTCCTCACCGCTATTGATGAGGTTAAGATCGGCGAGAAGTATATCGAAGATACATACAACGATTATCTCGAAAAGCGCAAGTTCGTTTACGGCGAGCGCAAGAAGAATATTACCCTTATGGATATGGGTACCATTGCGGCGAAGTACTTAAAGCGCCGCGGTGTACTCAAAAATCTTGACGAGTCCGAGGAGATCAACGCATGCTCTATCAAGATAAAGGTAGACGTTGACGGGGAAATCCAGGATTGGCTGCTCATGTTCAAGAACGAAACACACAATCACCCCACCGAGATCGAGCCCTTCGGCGGCGCGGCTACCTGCCTTGGCGGTGCTATCCGTGACCCGCTGTCCGGACGTGCATATGTATATCAGGCAATGCGTGTTACCGGATGTGCTGACCCGAGAGTGGCTGTTGCAGACACACTTCCCGGCAAGCTTCCGCAGTCGAAGATCACACACGGCGCATCTGCCGGATATTCCTCCTACGGTAACCAGATCGGTCTTGCTACCGGCGCGGTTTACGAGCTTTACCACCCGAACTATGTTGCAAAGCACCTTGAGATCGGTGCTGTTGTAGGTGCGGCTCCCGAATGTAATGTTGTACGTGAGCGTCCCGAGGCAGGCGACGTTATCGTGCTTCTCGGTGGAAAGACCGGACGTGACGGATGCGGCGGCGCTACAGGTTCTTCCAAGGCTCACACCGCAGAGTCGCTTACCACTTGCGGCGCAGAGGTTCAGAAGGGTAATCCCCCTGAAGAAAGAAAGATTCAGCGCCTCTTCAGAAACGGCGATGTTACACGTCTTATCAAGCGCTGCAACGACTTCGGTGCAGGCGGTGTATCCGTTGCTATCGGTGAGCTTGCGGACGGACTTGAGATTGACCTTTCCAAGGTTCCGAAGAAATATGAGGGACTTGACGGAACAGAGCTTGCGATCTCCGAGTCGCAGGAGAGAATGGCTGTTGTTGTAGCGGCTGAAAACGTTGAAAAGTTCCGCGAGTACGCGTCCCGCGAAAACCTTGAGTCCACCGTTGTGGCAACTGTTACCGAGGCGCCCAGACTCAAGATGCAGTGGAACGGCAAATATATAATTGACCTGTCCCGTGAGTTCCTTAATTCCAACGGTGCAGAGAAGCATACAAAGATTGAGATTACTCCCGTAAACGAGGACGGTCTGCTCGACGGATATGCAGCACAGCTTGACACTGCTGATACTGAAAAGGCAATGCGCGAGCTTATCGCAGACCTCAATATCTGCTCACAGCGCGGACTTGTTGAAAAGTTCGACAGCTCTATCGGTGCAGGTACTGTTGTAATGCCTTACGGCGGTAAGTATCAGCTCACACAGCCGCAGTATATGGCGGCGAAGATTCCCGTGCTCGAGGGCGAGACTGATACAACATCGGTAATGGCATACGGTTATGATCCGTTCCTTTCCGAAAAGAGCCCGTATCACGGCGCGGCATATGCTGTTGTTGAGTCTGTTGCAAAGCTTGTTGCCGCAGGTATCGACTACAAGGATGTATATCTCACATTCCAGGAATATTTCGAGCGCACAAGCGGAAAGCCCGAGCGTTGGGGCAAGCCCATGGCGGCACTCCTCGGCTCGCTCAAGGCACAGTTTGAGCTTAACATCGCGGCTATCGGCGGTAAGGACTCCATGTCCGGTACATTCGAGAATATCGACGTTCCGCCGACACTTGTATCTTTCGCTATCGCGCCCATGGATGCAAAGAAGATCGTAACTCCTGAATTCAAGAATGCGGGCGATAAGGTTTACTATTTCGCTCCGGCATACACAGAGGATAAGCTTCCCGATTTCGCATCGCTTCGTGAGCTCTTCGAGAAGGTTTATGCTATCGCGGCAAGCGGTAAGGCGAAGGCTATCTACACCGTTGACGCAGGCGGCGTTGCCGAGGGCATTATGAAGATGAGCTTCGGTAACCGTGTCGGCTTCAAGTCCGAGGGCATTGACGAAAAGAAGCTGTTCGCTCTAAGTTACGGCGCATTCATCATTGAATCCGCAGACGAGCTTGACGGCGAGCTTATCGGTTATACCACCGATGACGGAAAGGTTACTGTGGGTGCGGCTTCTATCGCTGTCACTGAGCTTGCTGATGCTTGGGAAAACACCCTTGAAAAGGTATTCCCCACAAAGGCGGCTGAGGTTAAACCCGAAATCACAGAAACATTCACTTGTACCACAAGAGCAAAGGCTCATCATATCGACACCTTCGCAAAGCCGAGAGTCGTCATCCCAGTATTCCCCGGCACAAACTGCGAATACGACACAATGCGCCGCTTTAACAAAGCCGGCGCGCATGCGGACATCTTCGTTCTCCGCAATCTCGATGCGAAAGCACTCGGCGATGCAGTTGACGAGTTTGTAGCACTTCTTGACAATGCGCAGATGCTTATGATCCCCGGCGGATTCTCCGGCGGTGACGAGCCGGACGGTTCCGGTAAGTTTATCACCGCGGTTCTCCGTAACCCTCGCGTTAAGGATGCGGTTACCCGACTTTTAGAGGAGCGCGACGGTCTTGCACTCGGTATCTGCAACGGCTTCCAGGCTCTTGTTAAGTCCGGTCTGCTTCCGTTCGGCAAGATAATGGACGAGATGACTCCCGACTGCCCGACACTTACATTCAACGCAATCGGACGTCACCAGTCTATGATGGTTCGCACACGCATCGCATCGAATAAGTCCCCGTGGCTTGCAGGCGTGAATGTGGGCGATATCCACTCTATTCCGATATCTCACGGTGAGGGAAGATTCTGGGCGAGCGAAGAGGTTATAAGAAACCTCGCGGCAAACGGTCAGATAGCTACCCAGTATGTTGATATGGACGGAAATCCCACCATGGATATCCGCTATAATCCCAACGGCTCGATGTTTGCGATCGAGGGCATTCTCAGCCCCGACGGACGCATTCTCGGTAAGATGGGACACAGTGAGCGTCTTGGAAGAAACGTGGCTGTTAACATTGAGGGCGACAAGGATCAGAAGATCTTTGAGTCCGGCGTTAAATACTTTAAATAAGCAAAATGGGATACGGCGAAAGCCGTATCCCTTGCCCACTTTAAAAGTAGTGTAATAATATTTGAAAATTATGGAATAATATAGGTGCGGCATTTTGCCAAAAGGAGGCGGATTATATGAAGCATGTTGATATTTACACAGACGGCGCGTGCAAGTGTAATCCCGGTCCCGGAGGCTGGGGAGCGGTGCTTGTATACGGCGGACGCGAAAAGGAGCTGTCCGGCGGTGAGCCGAACACGACAAATAACCGGATGGAGCTTATGGCGGCGATAAGTGCACTTGAAGCTTTGAAGGAGCCTTGTGAGGTCACGCTTACATCAGATTCCAAATATATGGTTGACTCAATTGAGCAGAGGTGGGTCTACGGCTGGAAGCAGCGCGGCTGGAAGAAGGCGGATAAATCTCCGGCGCTCAACCCCGACCTTTGGGAACGTCTGCTTGCGCTTCTTGACACACACAAGGTTAAGCTTGTGTGGGTGAAAGGCCATGCGGGACATCCGTATAACGAAAGGTGCGACGAGCTTGCCTGCATGGAGGCGGAAAAGTATCGCTAAAATCGTTCACATAATGTTTACAGAAGATGCATGTTCTGTACATTGAAATGTACACCAAAAAGGTATACAATAATAATACGGCGAGGCCGTTGTAAAATAAAGACAGCTTTCAAGTTGAAAGGAAGAATAAATATCATGGCAGAGAGATTGGTGTATGCCGACAATGCGGCTACCACATCCACATCAAAGGCAGTGCTTGACGCAATGCTTCCGTATTTCGGTGAGGTGTACGGAAATCCGTCTAGTCTGCATCAGAAGGGAAGAGCGGCGAAGGCTGCTATAACCGAAGCAAGAGAAAAAATCGCATCCCTCATCGGTGCAAAGGCTAATGAGATATACTTTACCGCCAGCGGTTCCGAAGCCGACAACTGGGCGATAAAGGGGATTGCACACGCACATATGGGACGCGGAAAACATATAGTTTCCACCAAAATCGAGCATCACGCAGTGCTTCACGCACTTGAGGGACTTGAGCGCGACGGTTTTGAAGTGACATATCTTGACACGGACAGTGAGGGCAGAGTGAGCGCCGAGCAGGTTGCTGCGGCGGTTCGCGAGGATACCATACTCGTTGAGGTTATGTTCGCAAACAACGAGATCGGTACTATCGAGCCGATTCGCGAGATCGCGGCGGCTGTAAAGGCGAAGAATCCGAAAACTATCGTTTTCACCGACGCGGTTCAGGCTGTTGGTGCTGTGGATATAAATGTAGCAGACCTTGGCGTTGACATGCTTGCGATGTCCGGACATAAGATCCACGCTCCCAAGGGCATCGGCGCGCTTTATATCAGAAACGGCGTGAGAATCCACAATCTTATCGACGGTGGCGGACAGGAAAGAAGCCGTCGCGGCGGTACGGAGAACGTGGCATATATCGTGGGATTTGCAAAGGCTCTTGAGGATGCCGTTGCAGGCATCGGCGAGGGTGAGCGCGTTGCGAAGATGCGCGATCGCTTGATGGATGAAATTTTGAAAATACCGAATACTCGCCTTAACGGTCCCAGAGAGGGAAGACTTCCCGGCAATGTTAACGTGTCCTTTGAGTTTATCGAGGGCGAGAGCCTCTTGCTGCTTCTCGATATGGCAGGAATTTGCGCTTCCACCGGCTCTGCGTGCTCGTCAAGCTCTCTTGAACCTTCGCACGTTCTGCTTACAATCGGCGTTCCGGTTGAGCAGGCACACGGCTCACTGCGTCTTTCGATTGGCAGAGATACGACCGATGCGGATGTTGACTACATTTTAGAAAAACTTCCGTCTATTGTTGAGCGACTTCGCATGATGAGTCCGCTTTACAATGCGTAACATTTGAATTATATAAGGAGAAAACACTATGTACAGTGAAAAAGTAATGGACCATTTCGCAAATCCGCGAAATGTCGGTGAAATCGAAAACGCCGATGCTGTGGGCGAGGTTGGAAACGCAACCTGCGGCGATATCATGAGAATGTATCTCAAGATAAACGAGAACGAAGTTATCGAGGACGTTAAGTTCAAGACCTTCGGTTGCGGTGCGGCTATCGCAACGTCTTCCATGGCTACCGAGCTTATAAAGGGCAAGACCGTTGAAGAAGCGCTTAAGCTTACAAACAAGGCTGTTATCGAAGCGCTCGACGGACTTCCGCCGCAGAAGATACACTGCTCTGTGCTTGCCGAGGAGGCCGTAAAAGAGGCGATCGCGAACTACTACGATAAGAAAGGCATCAAGCACGATCTGAGAAAGGGTTGCACAGGACACTGCGCAAGCTGCTCCAAAAACCACTGATATAATAACGGAAAGCACCCGTTCACATCTTCGGATGTGGCGGGTGCTTTTTAGATACAAATGGGCGTTATGGAATAAAAATACAAGATTTGGAATAATGTGGTAAAAAGTCGTGCGATTTGTGCAGAATGTATATATGTAGAAAAACAAGTGATAAAATTGTGCAAGATGCACTATAAAAATGGAGCTGAATTTTAAGAAGCGCAGAGTAATCCGCGATAAAAAAGAGTAATTATAAATTACAATAAATTGATTCTAAAAAATAATAAGCAAAAAAGCCTTATAACACCGAACAAATACGCATAATTGAATATAAATAAAAATTACTTTGATGCTATAACCAATACGTGACGGAGGTTGCTGATTGTGTAAAACATTAAAAGTGAAAATGTGAACACTCGCCCGTCTGAGTTGATGCGGCGAGTTGACTTTTTTTTAACAAGCGCATGAAAAGCGCCGCTATTGACTTTTTTTGCTTATTATGTTATTATATTTGTATGAAAAAATCGGCTTGGTATCCTTATGCCTATGGACAGGTCGGTTGATTCAGTGCTCTTTGCTTGTTTTTTATGCTGTCTGCACGGCGCCCGAATATGCTTGCAATTGGCATTTTTGGCTTCTATGCACCGCAGAAGAAACCTTGCTGAGCTGCTTTTGCGATTTATACCCTTCAAAGTAAATCTAGCCAGGAGGAATGGTTAATGAAGAAAACAAAGTTAACGAGATTAATCGCTGTTTTTTTATCGTTGATGATGATTGCTTCAACATTCAGCGCTAATATCGCGGCTGCCGAATCCGATGAAAACTCATCGGGACTCAGCTACGACATTAAGGACGTTCAGGACCTTCTCAATTCCGAGGAGTACACCGAATATGCCGAGCGCAATGCCAATGTTAAGCGTGCAAAGTCGTCAATTGTTATTAAAGCAGTTGATTACAACAAGGAAAAAACCGATGCGAAGGTTAAGGTTCGAAACGGCGCACTCGAAACTCCGAGTGAGGGTACCGTTGTATGGGACGTTTCGATTCCTTCCACTGCCAAGTATGCGATCAAGTTCGAATATACATTCGATGAATCCGGAAACTCTTCGGCAATTGAGCGCAGATTCCGCCTTGACGGTGAGTATCCGTTCAAGGGCGCGAGATACCTCTCGCTCACCAAGCTGTGGAAAGATGTTCTCGAGGAGAACGCTGACGGTGTTTTAGGCTTTAAAGAGGACGTCAACGGAAACCAGAGCAGACCCGAGAAGTACCTTGATGCTGAGTGGCAGACCTACTACATGTGCGATTCCGAAGGTTACTATGTAAAGCCCTACGAGATCGTATTTGAAAAGGGTGACCACACGATTTCTCTTGAGGCAACTCGTGAGGACATGACCATCAAGTCGATTACCCTCTATCCCTATGAGGAGCTTCCTACATATGAGGACGTTCTCAAGGAGTATGAGAAGAAGGGATATACTGCTCCCGAGGGTGTAGCTCCTATTGTACTTCAGGCAGAGTATACAAGAGCTACCTCGGCTAAAACAATATATCCTCAGAACGACAGAACATCTCCTATAAACCAGCCGCAGAGCCCGACACTCTCGCTGCTTAACACCTTGGGCGGTACCAAGTGGCAGAGCTCCGGTCAGTGGATTGAATACACATTCACTCCCGAGGCGGACGGCCTTTACGAGATCGTTCCGAGATATAAGCAGGCAGAACTCAGCGGTATGTACACTTCGCGCCGTATATACATCAACGGCGAGATTCCGTTTGAGGAAGCAAACTATCTCCAGTTCAACTACTCTGATGAGTGGAAAACAGCTCCGCTTAATGACGGTCAGACATCTTTCCAGTTCTACTTTGAAGGCGGTAAGGAATATACTATCAGATTTGAAGTTGTGCTTGGAACTATGGGAGATATCATCGGTGACGTTCAGTCCGTGCTTACTTCCATAAACAATGACTATCTGAAGATACTGCAGATCACCGGTCCGGACCCCGACTCCTACCGTGACTACAACTTCAGAAAGCTCATTCCCGATACAATTCAGGATCTGTACGCACAGTATCTGAAGCTCTATGAAATAACCAATATTCTTAATGACATCAATGGCGGTAAGAGCTCCAATACAGCAACACTTGAAAATATCTACAGAATTCTCGAGAAGATGGCTAAGGACGAGGATGAGGTTGCAAAGAACATGAGCAACCTTAAGAGTAACATCGGTACTCTCGGTACTTGGCTCAATCAGATTAAGAATCAGCCGCTGCTCCTCGATTACATATCGATTCAGCCTGCAGGCCAGAAGATGCCCAAAGCAGAAGCTAACTTCTTCCAGTCCGCTTGGTTCGAAATCAGAGCGTTTATCGGTTCGTTCTTCGCAGACTACTCCAGCCTCGGTGCGGAAACACAGCTCGATGAGTCCCAGATCATCAACGTATGGGCTCAGACAGACCGTGACTCCGCTCAGGTTATCCGTAATCTCTGCGATAACAACTTCACGATAAATCACGGCATCGGTGTAAACCTCCGTCTTGTTGCGGCAGGTACACTTCTTCCCGCGACACTGTCCGGTACCGGTCCTGACGTTGCTCTTGAAAACGCTCAGAACGTTCCCGTACAGTACGCAATCAGAAACGCTGTTCTTCCTCTTAATCCGGAAGGATATCTTGATGAAGAGGGCGACGATGAGGAAACCAAGGCTTACAAGGCTGAGATGCGTGAGATCTTCTCTAACTTCGATGAAGTAACGAAGAGATTCTCCGAGCCCGCAACGGTTCCGCTCTCGCTTTATGGCGTAACCTACGGTTTGCCCGAAACACAGACATTCTCCATGATGTTCTACCGCAAGGACGTACTTGCTGACCTCGGTCTTGACATTCCCAGAACATGGGATGACCTCATGGCAATGGTTCCCGTTCTTCAGTACAACCACATGGAAGTTGGTATCCCCAACAGCTCGGCCGGACTCAACCTCTTCCTCTATCAGATGGGCGGTGAGCTCTACGCCGACGACGGTATGAGAATCAACCTTGATTCTAACCTCGCACTGGAAGCATTCGATACAATGTGTTCCTACTTCACTCAGTATTCGTTCCCGTATCAGTACGATGCGGCTAACCGTTTCAGAACCGGTGAAATGCCGATCATCTTCGCTGACTACATAACAATGTACAACCAGCTCACTCTCTTCGCAACCGAAATACGCGGTCTTTGGGAATTCGTTCCCGTTATCGGTATGGAGGATGAAGACGGCAACATTAACAATGTTGCGGTTTCCACCGTTACTTCCATTATAATGATGAACGGATGCGAAAAGCAGGAACACGCTTGGAAGTTCATGGACTGGTACACCACCAAGGATGTTCAGGCTCACTACGCTAACGAAAAGGTTGCCATAGTTGGTCAGGGTGCGATGTTCGCTACCGCTAATAAGGAAGCGATCATGGAACTCCCGTGGACCAGCCAGGAAAAGGAAAATATTGCAGCTCAGTACAATAACCTCGCAACCATCGAAGAAATGCCCGGCGGTTACATTATTTCCCGTTATGTAGACTTCGCGTTCCTCGCTGCTTATAACAGCCACGCTGACCCTGTTGAGTCCCTCCTCGGTTATATCGACGATATTAACAAGGAAATCACCAGAAAGCGTAAGGAATTTGATCTCGACACTCTCGAGCTCGGTGAAACACTCGCCGACAGAGAGGCAAGAGAACAAAACGGCGAATCCGACAAATAATCTTCCTATTATATAATATGTCATCCTCCCTCCGCTATCGGAGGGACGGGTGATGAAGATATAGGGAAAACAAAATCTTTGTAAGGAGAGAACACACATGTCACAGAATGCAGCGGCAGTTAAAACGCCGAAGCCGACATCGCGCAAAGACATGACCAAATTCCAGTGGACTCTTAAAGAGATGGCTCGCAATAAGGTTGCGTACATAATGATCGCGCCTTTCGTGCTTATCTTTACACTCTTCACTGTATTCCCGGTTGTTTTGTCGATTATACTCAGCTTCACCGAGTTTAACATGCTTGAATTCCCGGATTTCATCTTCATGGATAACTATATAAGACTCTTCCTTGACGATGATATCTTTATGACCGCGGCTCAGAACACTCTCGTGTTCGCGGCTATCACCGGTCCTGTATCGTATTTTATCTCCCTGCTTGTTGCATGGTTCATCAACGAGCTCGGTCCTAAGATTCGTGCAATCGTAACACTCGTCTTCTACGCCCCCTCTATTGCGGGTTCCGTTTACCTCATCTGGCAGGTTATCTTCTCCAGTGACGCATACGGATACGTTAACGCATATATGCTTGAGTTCGGCCTTATCACATCGCCGATCGCATGGTTTAAGGATACGAGATACGTTATGGCACTCTGTATCGTAGTTGCCCTTTGGACATCGCTCGGTACATCATTCCTTTCGTTTATCGCAGGTCTTCAGACTATCGATAAGTCGCTTTACGAAGCCGGCGCCGTTGACGGCGTTAAGAACAGATGGCAGGAACTTTGGTACATCACCCTCCCGACAATGAAGCCTCAGCTTATGTTCGGTGCGGTTATGTCCATCACCAGCTCGTTCGGTTTCGGTGCAGTTGTTACCGCGCTCGCGGGCTTCCCGTCCGTTGACTATGCGGCACACACGATCATGCATCACCTTGAAGACTACGGTACACAGCGTTTCGAGGTTGGTTATTCTTCAACCATTGCGGTTATCCTGTTCATCATAATGTTTGGATGTAACCTCATTATCAAGAAATTACTATCGAAGGTGGGACAATAATATGGCAAAATTAAGAACCAGAAAACATAAAGTTGTCCTCAACCGTTCGGTGGGAGGCGACCTTGGCATAAATATTATGCTGATACTCCTCGGTGCCTTCATGTTCCTGCCGATGCTTTATGTTATCATGCAGTCACTGAAGCCGCTTGATGAGCTGTGGATGTATCCTCCGAGATTCTACGTTGTAAATCCTACACTTAAGAATTTCGGTGACCTCTTCAAACTTATGTCAACATCTTGGGTTCCTTTCTCAAGATACATATTCAACACCGTGTTTATTTCGGTTGTAGGTACTTTCGGTAACCTTATCTTCTCCTCCATGGCGGCATACGCTCTGGCGAAGATCAAGTTTCCGGGACGTGGTTGGATCTTCCAGGTAATCGTTATGTCCCTTATGTTTAACTCCACGGTTACTGCGATGACCAACTTCCTCACCATGAGTACACTCCACTGGGTAGACACCTACCTCGCGATCATTATCCCCGCGTGGGGTACTTCGCTTGGTCTGTACCTCATGAAGCAGTTCATGGAGTCCTCGGTATCCGATGCGGTACTCGAGTCTGCCCGTCTTGACGGTGCATCTGAGTTCTACACCTTCATAAAGATTGCGATGCCTATGGTTAAGCCCGCTTGGCTTACCCTTATCATCTACTCTTTCCAGGGACTTTGGAACGCAGGAAGCTCGATCTACATCTATTCCGAGCAGCTCAAGTCGTTTAACTACGCTATCAACCAGATCGTTGCCGGCGGTCTTGCCCGTGCGGGTGCTGCGGCTGCATCTCAGGTTATTATGATGGCGGTTCCGATAAGCGTATTTATCATAACTCAGAGTAACATCATCGAAACGATGGGATCCTCTGGTATGAAGGACTAAGGAGGGTATATATGAAAAAAGTTTCCAGAATATTAGCCCTCGCAGCTTGCCTTGTACTTGTGTTTGGTTGCTTACCTTTGGCAGCAATCACTCCCTATTCCACATATACATATTCGATCGACGGCTTCGCACTCAGCTCCCCCGATGCGTATGTTCCGGACAGACAGGTTAAATCCTCTGATATGGGACTTGAAACATCTCTCAACGATGTTCGCGACCTGTTTGTAGACGAAGACAACAACGTGTATATCGCGGATGCGGGCAACAACCGTATCGTTGTTCTTGACAGATACTATAAGGTAAAGTTTATACTCGATAAGTTTATCAACCAGAACGGCGTGCCGGACAGCCTCAAGGCTCCGTCAGGTGTCTGCGTTCAGGGTGGAAAGGTTTACGTTGCCGACTCCGACAACAACCGTATCGCAGTATTCTATACCAACGGCGATTTCTATAAGATTATAGAAGAGCCGGATGCAGACGTTTTTCCCGCAGGTTCCGTTTATAAGCCTGTAGCTCTTGCGGTTGACGCATACGGCAGAATTTATGTTGTATCCTCTACCACATACATGGGCGTTATTGCTATAAACGAGGATGCTGAATTCCAGGGCTTCATCGGTGCTCAGAAGGTTACTATCAGTGCACTTGACCTGCTTTGGAGACGATTCCAGACCGAAGCGCAGAGAAAACAGTCGCAGAAGTACGTTTCCACTGAGTTTAACAATATCACTATTGATGCTGACGGATTCATGTACGTAACCACCTCTGCTATCGACGAAGCTTCGCAGCAGGGCGCTATAACCAGCAAGGACGGTACATATGCTCCCGTTAAAAAGCTCAATACAGCAGGTACGGATATCATGAAGCGTAACGGCTTCTTCGGCCCCGGCGGTGAGGTTAATACAACCACCATTTCCACGGCGAAGATAACCGGTGCTTCAAAGATCGTTGACGTTGCTGTAGGCCCCGAGGGAACATGGTCGATAATCGACGAAAAGCGTTCCAAGATCTATACATACGATGAGGACGGAAACCTTCTGTTCATCTTCGGTGATATGGGCGGACAGCTCGGTAACATTCAGTCCGTTGAGGCTATTGCTTACCTCGACAGCGATATTCTTGTACTTGACAAGAAGGCGAACAGCTTTACTGTATACCGTCGTACCGAATACGGTAATCTGCTTCTCGAAGCAATTCACAACACAAATCAGAGAAATTACGACAAAACAGTTGATTACTGGGAAGAAATCCTCAAGAGAAACAACAACTTTGACGCCGCATATATCGGTATCGGTAAGAGCCTTTACAGAAATGCGGAGTATACTGAATCTCTTGAATATTTCAAGGCAGCATACGATACAACAAACTATTCTGAATCCTATAAGGAAATCAGAAAGCAGTGGATCTCCGATTACATTCTTCTGATCCCGCTCTTTGTTATAATTGTTGTAGTTGCTCTCGTACTCTTCAGTAAGTACGCTGCAAAGCTCAACAAGAAAACACAGCTCAAGAAGGGACGCAAGACCTTCTGGGAAGAGCTTGTGTACGCAAACCACTTGATATTCCATCCGTTTGACGGTTTCTGGGACCTCAAGCACGAAAAGCGCGGTTCTGTAAGAGCGGCTCTCGTATGGCTTGTGGTTGCTATCATAACATTCTACTACCAGGATGTTGGAACCGGATACATCTTTGACCCCCGCCAGAATTCCGCTACGATCTTCGTTCAGATTGCTGCGGTAGGCGTTCCGGTAATTCTGTGGACAGTTGCAAACTGGTGCCTTACCACACTCTTTGATGGTGAAGGTAGCCTTAAGGACATTTTCGTAGCAACCTGCTACGCACTTGTTCCCCTGCCGATACTTATCATTCCGTCGGTAATCGCGTCCAACTTTATGCTCGAAAGCGAAGCTACAATTATGAATCTTCTTGTTACCTTCGCGTTCGTTTGGGCCGGACTTCTCATCTTCTTCGGTATGATGGTAACACATGACTACACATTCTCGAAGAACATACTTACAACTCTCGGTACAATAGTCGGTATGGCGATCATAATGTTTATCGGCGTTCTGTTCTCCACACTGCTTGCCAAGATCGTAAGCTTCGTTTCAAGTATCATCACAGAGATTTCATTCCGTATGTAATAACAGGATAGGAGTTATAGTAAATGAAAAAAATCAGATTATTATCGGCGTTCCTGACTGTTGTTATGGTCTTTGGAATGCTCACAATGCTCCCCGTCTTCGCTGCTGAAGATACTGCTGAGGATGGCGCAGTCGAGGAAGAGAAGGTAGTCATTGTTCCCGCTTACGACGAGGAACTCGGCGAACCTACAATCAACTATTTAAGACAGGAGTTTGAAACCGTAGAGGAAAAGCTCGCTACAATGACAAAGTACCTCACCCAGGGTGACTATGAACTGTATGTAGAGCCTATTTCCGGAGAGGTTGCTTACAAAAACAGAAAAACAGGCGAGATTCTGTTTTCTAATCCTGTAAATGCAAATCCCTTTGGCGATGACACGTTTACTTTTTCTGATGACGTGAAGAGAGAGCTTATGTCTCAGATCCTCATCAACTACGTTGACAACGGCGAAAACAAGTCGATGAACAGCTACGTTGATGCTTGTCTCAGAGGACAGATACTCGTTAAGAAAATCAAAAACGGTGTTCGTGTCGAATACACCATAGGTCGTGCGGAAACAAGAAAGCTTGTTCCCAAGCATATCAGCAGAGAGCGTTACGAAACACTCATTCTTGCCAACATTCCCGAAGAGGATACTGAAGCTATATCGCATTTCGGCGGTTACTACACTCTCCTCGATCCGTTTGATCCGGATCTTACCGAGCGTGAGCTTCGTGAGCTTAAGGCATCGTTCCCCATTTGTGAGGAAATGGCTATCTACGTTTACGACGTTAAGGCTACAGACCGCGAGCTCAATATTACAGAAAGATACATTAAGCAGTACTGCCCCGAGTACACTTATGAAACTCTTGCAGAGGACCACGGTATTACCGGTTATGTCGGAAGCGATAAGGCTCCGCCTCTGTTCAGACTTTCGCTTGAGTATTCACTCGACAAAAACGGTGCTCTTAACGTACGTCTTCCCGCAAACGGTATACGTTTCGACGAGAACACATACCAGCTTACCAATATCACAGTTCTTCCTTGGTTCGGTGCAGGTTCATCCGAATTCAACGGATACACCTTTATTCCCGACGGCTCCGGAGCACTTGTAAGATTTGAGGATGTCAAGGGCGAGCAGCTTATCATCACCGGTAAGATGTACGGTCAGGACTATGCATATCAGGAAGTTTCCGGTCAGAACAAGGAAATAATGCGTATGCCCGTATACGGCATTGTTGAGTCTGCAGGTTACTATACTGATGCGCTTACTCAGGCGGAAATCAACCAGGGTATTATGCCTAAAGAACGCGTATACAAAATGGCTGCCGGATTCCTCGCTATAGTCGAGGAGGGTGACTCGCTTGTTGAAATCACCACCAAGCACGGCGGTGTAACTCACAAGTACAACACAGTATACACCACATTCGCTCCCAGACCTAAGGATTCCTACAACCTTGCTGAAGCTATCTCGGTTGGTTCGAACTCTACATACACTGTAGTTTCCGAGCGTAAGTACACCGACAGCTTGCGTATCAAGTATACGATGCTTATAGGTGATGAGGAAGCCGAGAAGGTTGGATACAAGGATTACTACGAAGCTACATACGTAGGTATGGCTAAGGCGTACAGAGATTATCTGCTCGAGAAGGGAACAATCTCCGAGTTCGAGTCTGTAGATGAAACTCTCCCGCTTTATATCGAATCCTTCGGCGCAATCAACACTACCAAGAAGATTCTCTCTATTCCTGTTGAGGTTCTTGAACCGCTTACCACATTCGAAGACCTTAAGACAATATATGCTAAGCTTTCTGAAAGTGGCATCACCAATATTAACTATAAGCTCACCGGTTTTGCGAACGGCGGTTTGGATGACACAGCACCTACCGGTGTTAAGTTCGAAAAGGCTGTTGGCGGCAATAAGGGCTTTACAGACTTTGTAGAGTTTGCTAATCAGAACGGCGTGGGTGTATATCCCGACTTCGACTTCGCAAATGTTGGTTCCTTTAAGGCGTTTGACGGTATCTCCAATGGTAAGCACCTTGTTAAGACCATGGATAACCGTTATACATCTAAGCGTTACTATGATTCTACTCTCCAGTCCTTTGAGAGAGGCTTCTCCCTTGCAGTTTCTCCTTCTGTGTACGATTACCTGTTTGAGAACTTCAGCAAGGATTATTCCAAGCTTTCACCTAACGGTCTTTCGGTTTCCACACTCGGTACTGATCTGAACTCTGACTTCGATAAAGAGGATCCGTACAACCGTGAGGATTCCAAGGCATTTACAGCAGATATCCTTGCGGAAATGCAGGAAACTTACTCCAATGTTATGGTAGACGGCGGTAATATTTACACATTGCCCTACGTAGATCATGTAATTGGTATTCCGCTTGACTCCAGCCGCTTCTCCAGTGCAAGTGAAGCTGTTCCCTTCATGGGTATGGTTCTCCACGGATGCGTGAACTTCACCGGTACGGCTATCAACATGGCGGGTGATACAAACTATGAACTTCTCAAGGCGATTGAGAACGGTTCCAATCTGTACTTCACACTTTCCATGCAGAATACATCGCTCCTTAAGGAAAGCGTTCAGTTTAACGAATACTATTCTGTTGCCTTTGATATCTGGCAGGAAGATGTTGTTGATCTCTACAACAGACTTAACGATGCACTTGCAAATCTTCAGGATAAGCAGATCGTAGATCACGAGTTTATTCTCGGCGAGCGTGTTCCCACAGCACAAGAGCTTGAGGAAAATGCTAAGTTGGAAGCTGAGGAAGCTGCAAAGCTTGAGGAAGAAGAGCGCATTAAGGCTGAGAAAGAAGAAACGGCACAGAAGCTCGCTGAACGTCTTGAAGCTCTCGGAGATCAGACAGAGTCTATCAACAAGAAGGATGACGACGGTTTCGTATATGTTCCCGAAGAAGAGATCGATCCCAATGCTTATGTATACACCAAGTATACTTGCGGCGATGACGGAAAGATCGTAAAGGTTACATACGAAGGCAACAAGATATTCGTCCTTAACTATAACAACTTTGATATCACTGTAGTTGAAAACGGTAAGACTTACACCGTTGGCGCTCTTGATTTCGTTGTTGTTAAATAAGAAAAGAGAGGTGTATTTAATTGAACAGTGAAGCAAAGCTTACCAAAACTGCTCCCAAGAGACGTAAGCGCGCAGCCTCTCTTGATGCAAGAAAAGCCCGTGCGGGATATGTGTTCGCACTCCCGTTCATACTCGGTTTCTTTCTTGTGTATCTCCCCATTGTAATCGACTCTATCAAGTTCAGTTTCAACAAGATAAAGATCGAAGCAACCGGTGGTTTTACACTCACCTTCGTAGGATTTGAAAACTATCAGAAGGCACTCTTTGAGGATGTTGAATTCGTAAGAATTCTTACTTCCGGTATTCAGCAGCTCATATTTGATATCCCTGCAATCGTTATTTTCGCACTCTTTATAGCGGTACTGCTCAATCAGAAGATGGCGGGCCGTGCAGCGTTCCGAGCAATATTCTTCATCCCTGTTATTATATCCACCGGTCTTATTGACCAGATCGACCAGGCTAACACCATGCTCGATTACATGGGCAACACCGAAGAGGGTATCAACGACGGTTCGGGACAAAATGCAACGAGTGAGATTCTGTCGGTTGTCGATATTGAACGACTGTTTGCAAACATGAAAGTCGGTACGGAACTTGTTACATACGTTGTAGACCTTGTAAACAATATTTACAACATTATCAACCGTTCCGGTGTACAGATGCTTATCTACCTTGCAGGTCTTCAGTCCATATCTCCTGCTATCTATGAGTCCTGCTCAATAGACGGCGCGAGCGGATGGGAAACCTTCTGGAAGATAACATTCCCGATGATAAGCCCGATGATCCTTGTTAACTCGATTTACACGGTTATTGACTCGTTTACAGCGCAGTCCAACTCGGTAATGGCTTACATTTCTCAGGTTTACTCGACCGGCGGTAACGTTCTCAGCTCGGCGATGGCTTGGATTTACTTCCTCATCGTACTTGTTATTATCGGCGTTGTCGCAGCAGCTCTCAGTGCATACGTCTTCTACCAGAAACGCGACTAAGGAGGGATAAAATGAATTCTCAACAGACACAAACCGCTCCCCGCGTTACGAAGGAGAGCAAAAACAAAATCAGAGTTGAGTTTGAAAGAACCCCTCTGAAGGAACGTCTTAAGGCGAAGTTCCTTAATGCTAACTTCTTTAAGAATGTAGTTGTTAAGGTATTCACATACGTTCTTCTTATCGGTATTTCGTATGTAATTCTTTTCCCGTTCTTTGCAAAGATTTCCGGTTCGTTCATGAGCCGCGAGGACTTCGTTGATGTAACGGTAAAGCTTATCCCGAAGTACCCCACCCTTGATACTTACAAGGCAATTATCAACTCCAACAAATACTTTGAAGCACTCGGTAATACGTTCTTGCTTTCAACCCTGTGCGCACTTATCCAGACCTTTGTATGCTGCGTTATCGGCTACGGTCTTGCTAAGTTTAAGTTCAAAGGCAACAAGCTTCTGTTCTTCCTTGTAATCTTTACAATGGTTATTCCTCACAGAACACTTCAGCTCTCGATGTTCATGAAGTTCAGATTCTTCGATCTCTTCGGAATTCTTGCTGGAATATTCGGTGAGGCACCGAGCTTACTTAACTCGTATTGGCCTTTGGCGATACTCTCAGTTACGGGACTTGCCTTTAAGAACGGTCTGTACATCTTCATGATGCGCCAGTTCTTCCACGGCGTTCCGGACGAACTTGAAGAGTCTGCATATATCGACGGTTCCGGCGTGTTCAGAACCTTCCTGCAGATCATTCTCCCGCTTTCTGTTCCGATGATGATCACCATCTTCCTGTTCGCGTTCTCGTGGCAGTGGACGGATAACTTCTACACGACGGTATTCTTCCAGAAGTCGAAGCTGGTGCTCATGCCTAACATCGTAGCGATCCCGAGATCCATTGATACAAACTATGCGGCTCAGAATCTCTATGAATCGGCTATCAGAAACACCTGCGGTCTCTTGATTCTTGCTCCTCTGCTTGTAATGTATGTATTCCTGCAGAGATACCTCATTGGTGGTATCGAGCGTTCCGGTATCGTAGGTTAATTACCAAAACAAAATCGCTGTCGGTTATCCGACAGCGATTTTTTTTCTGTTTTGAATTATATTTCGAAGCCTATTAAAATGCCGCCCTTTTCTGCGTAAAAGCTGCAAAGACCGCCGCATTCCTCGATTATGATTTTGCTGGTGGACGGGAATGTGCGCTTGATTTTTAAGGAAAGCTCGTATGCCCCCTGATCATTCTGACAGTGTGCTATGCGTACCTTGCCGCCGCTGTATCCGCAGTCCGCCATGTGCTTTATAACGGCGTCTGTGGAGCGTGAAGCACCTCTGGCTTTTGAGAGAAGCTCAAGCGTACCCTCATCACTTGCCTTGCCGATCGCGCGCACACCGAGCACCCCGGCTGCAGTCGCCGCGATCTTGCTCACGCGTCCGTTGTTGGCGAGGTTTTTCATGGATTCGAGCACAAAAAGCAGATCGGTCTTGTACGAATCAAGTGCCTCTATGACTGTGTCGAAGCTTGCCCCCTCAACGATCATCTCATGTGTCTTATATGCCATGAGCGCGATCTCCGGACCCGCAGAACGGGAATCTATCACGTGCACGCGACACTGTGGGTGAAGCTCTTCATACGCCTGTTTTGCCATACATGCGCTGTTGTGGCTGCCCGAGAGTGCGCTTGTTATGGTGAAGCATATGATCTGCTCTGCATCACCGAAAGCATTCAGCCAGTCGTTAATATTGGGACAGGACGTGGAGGATTTGCCATGATAGTGATACAGCGTGTCTGCCATTTCTTTGACGTTAAGGTTATTGTCATCGGTGTATTCTTTGTTATCCGTGATTATTTTTAGCGGAGCGCTTGCGAATGGAACTGCGCTCATTTCCGTGAGATTGGACGAAGAGTCGACTACAATTTTTATATTATTCATAAAAAACCCTTGGCGTGCAGTGCGTTTGTGCCGCCATCCTTTCCGTATATAGTATACCACAAACTTGTTGTAATGTCAACAAACTTGAAGAAATAAAAGAGAACATCCACCAAATGGCAGATGCTCTCTGATATTTTTTGGGATTAAAGAATAACCTTGCCCTCGTAGATCTTGGTAGCGTCACCGGTGAGGTATACCGCCTCGTCGGTGTATCTTATCTTGAGATCGCCACCCTTGAGTTTAACGGTGATTTCCTCGTTCTTGGGGCAGTAGCCGTTTTCCACAGCTGCTACAACAGCCGCGCAAGCTCCGCTTCCGCAAGCGAAGGTTTCGCCCGAACCGCGCTCCCAAACACGCATCTTGAGCGTGGTGGGGTTGAGAACCTTGACAAACTCGGTATTCACTCTCTCGGGGAAGAGAGGATCGTTTTCAAACTTCGGACCGAGTGTGTTGAGGTCGAGATTGTCGAGCACCTCATCGAACTCATCGTTGAACACAACGCAGTGAGGATTGCCCATGGAAACGCATGTGATACGGTAACGGTCGCCTGCAACCTGTGCGGGAACACCGATGATGTTGCGAAGCGCCATCTTTACGGGAATGAGCGAGGGATTAAGCTCAGCCTTGCCCATGTTTACGGTAACGTCGCTTACCAGACCGCTTACCTTTTCATATGTGGTTTCGCGGATTCCGCTGAGGGTTTCAATGGCAACCTTGCCGGTGTCTGCAGTCATCTTGTTGTCAACCATATACTTAACGATGCAGCGTGCCGCGTTGCCGCACATCTTGCCCTCTGTTCCGTCGAGGTTGAACATGCGCATCTTAACGTCTGCAACATCCGACGGATACATCAGAACAACGCCGTCGCCGCCGATACCGAAGTGGCGGTCTGCAAGACGGATAGACAGTCCCTCGGGATTGTCGATGCGCTGATCGAAGCAGCTGAAGTAGATATAGTCGTTGCCGCAAGCTTCCATCTTGGTGAAGGTGAGCTCTTCCTTGGCATCTCTCATATCGTTGATGTCAACAAGCTCTGTGCAGCTCTGGGAATAACGGCTCTTAAGGCAGTCTGCAACCGCATTTGCGGTGTCGATTGAGGTCAGGCAGGGAATTGCGCGCTCAACGGTCTTACGTCTGATCTTAACGCTGTCACGTGTGGGGATGCGTCCCTTTGCGGAGGTGGAGATAACGTAGTCGATACGTCCGGATTCGATAAGCTTAAGGGTATTATTCTCGCCCTCGTGAATCTTATCTACAACCTTTACCTTCATGCCGTAATCTTCGATGATCTTTGCGGTTCCGCGTGTTGCGTACAGCTCAAATCCCAGGTCATAGAAACGCTTTGCGGTTTCGCCGATCTCGGCTTTGTCGCTGTCACGAACGGTGATAAATATACCGCCCTGCTTTTTGAGCTTGTAGCCGGCAGCAACAAGTCCCTTGAAGAGCGCTTCCTCACGTGTTGCCGCAAGACCGAGAACCTCACCGGTGGATTTCATCTCCGGACCGAGGTGGTTATCAACGTTCATGAGCTTCTCAAACGAGAATACGGGAACCTTAACCGCAACGTAGGGGGATGTTTTGTAAAGACCTGTGCCATAGCCCATGTCAGCGAGCTTTTCGCCGAGCATACAGCGTGTTGCGAGGTCAACCATGGGAACACCCGTAACCTTGCTTATATAAGGAATGGTACGCGAAGATCTCGGGTTTACCTCGATTACATACAGTCTGTTATCCTGCTTATTGATGAGGTACTGGATGTTTACAAGTCCCATTATCTTAAGGGAGGTGGAGAGGTTCTTGGTAACCTCGATTATCTCCTCGCGGAGCTTATCGGTAATGTTCCATGCAGGATATACCGCGATCGAGTCACCGGAGTGAATACCGGTACGCTCAACGTGCTCCATTATACCGGGGATGAGTATGTCATCGCCGTCGCAGATCGCATCGACCTCAAGCTCAATACCCATGAGGTATTTATCAATAAGCACGGGGTTTTCGATGTTGTTTGCGAGGATTATCTTCATGTATTCCTTGATGTCGTCCTCGGTGAACGCGATGATCATGTTCTGACCGCCAAGCACGTAGGAAGGACGCATAAGAACGGGATAACCGATCTTTGCGGCAACGGTGAGCGCTTCCTCTGTGGTCATAACAGTGAAGCCCTCGGGACGTGCAACATGGTTTGCTTCGAGGAGCGCATCAAAGCGCTCTCTGTCCTCTGCGGCGTCAATGGAGTCTGCGGATGTGCCGAGAATGTTTACGCCGTGCTCGGACATATACTTTGTGAGCTTGATAGCGGTCTGACCGCCGAATGCAACAACTACACCGTACGGCTTCTCGGTTTCGATGATGTTCATAACATCCTCGGGAGTGAGCGGCTCGAAGTAGAGTCTGTCTGCGGTGTCGAAGTCGGTGGAAACGGTTTCGGGGTTGTTGTTTACGATAACAACATCATATCCTGCTTCCTTGAGCGACCATACGCAGTGTACGGACGCGTAGTCGAACTCGATACCCTGACCGATACGGATAGGACCGGAACCGAATACGATAACAGTCTTCTTTGACGGATCCTTGCGCTTTTCGATAAACTCAGCCGCTTCGTTCTCGTCATCGTAAGTGGAGTAGAAGTAGGGAGTATTAGCGGAAAATTCTGCCGCGCAGGTGTCAACCACCTTGTAAACTGCGGACTTGTGCATTCCCTCGGGCAGAGCCTTACCGGAGAATTCTTCGATAAGCTTATCCGGGAAGCCGAGAACCTTTGCCTCATGGTAAAGCGCGGGAGTGATCTCTTCGCTTGCAATGCGGCGCTCCATGCTTATAAGGTTCTGGAATTTAGAGAGGAACCACTCATCGATCATCGTGATCTCGTGGATCTTATCAATAGATGTGCCGCGGCGAAGCGCTTCGTAAACGATGAAAAGACGTTCGTCATCAACGTTGTAGAGTCTGCTTGCAATATCCTCGTCGGAAAGCTCGCGGTACTTCTTGTGCGAGAGGTTGTTCATGCCGATCTCCACGCCGCGAACAGCCTTCATGATAGCCTGCTCAAACGATGTGCCGATTGCCATGACCTCGCCCGTTGCCTTCATCTGTGTGCCGAGTGTACGCTTTGCGTAAACGAACTTATCAAACGGCCACTTCGGGAATTTAACTACTACGTAGTCGATAGTAGGCTCAAAGCATGCGTATGTTGTGCCGGTTACGGCGTTGAGTATTTCGGGAAGAGTGTAGCCGATAGTGATCTTTGCGGCAACCTTAGCTATGGGATATCCCGTAGCCTTGGAAGCGAGCGCAGAGGAGCGCGATACACGGGGGTTAACCTCGATAACGGCATATTCCTTGCTCTCGGGATGAAGCGCGAACTGACAGTTGCATCCGCCCTCGATCTGAAGCTCGTCGATAATGTCGAGCGCCGCAGAGCGAAGCATCTGGTATTCGTCATCGGAAAGTGTAACTGCAGGTGCAACGACCACGGAGTCACCGGTGTGAACGCCGACGGGGTCAACGTTTTCCATAGAGCAGATGGTTATAACGTTTCCTGCGCTGTCACGCATTACCTCAAACTCGATCTCTTTCCAACCGGATACGCACTTCTCAACGAGTACCTGATGAATGGGCGAAGCGTTAAGACCGCCGTTGGTGATTTCGATAAACTCGTCTTCGTTGTATGCAATGCCCCCGCCGGTACCGCCGAGCGTGAACGCGGGACGGATGATAAGCGGATAACCGTTTGCATGAGCGAACTCAAGCGCCGCCGCAAGATCGTTTACAACGAGAGAGGGGATACACGGCTGACCGATCTTCATCATGGTGTCCTTGAACATCTGACGGTCTTCCGCCTTGTCGATTGTGTCGGGGCGTGCGCCGAGGAGCTTTACGCCCATTTTGTCGAGAAATCCCTCTTTTGCAAGCTGCATGGACAGGGTAAGACCTGTCTGACCGCCGAGTGTTGAGAGCAAGCTGTCGGGACGCTCTTTTTCGATGATTCTCTTTATAGTGGGAAGGGTGAGAGGTTCGATATAAACCTCGTCAGCCATTGCGTTGTCGGTCATGATCGTTGCAGGGTTGGAGTTTACAAGCACGACCTCAAGACCGTCTTCTTTAAGCGCACGGCACGCCTGTGTGCCTGCGTAGTCAAACTCGGCTGCCTGACCGATTACTATAGGACCGGAACCGATGACCATTACTTTTTTTATGTCTTTTCTCAGTGGCATATAATTTTCCTCCTCTGCTTATTTCATAAGTGCGATGAATTCGTCGTAAATAAAGTCTGTCTTGTTGGGACCGCCCACATTGCCGGGTCTGAAGAGTACGCCGAGCGCGGGGATGCCTGTGTATGTGACACCCTCGAGTGTGCCGTCGTTGCCGTTTTTATATGTCGGCTTGATGCTTTCGGGAAGCGATGCAGCATCAAGTGTGTAGCCCTGATTCTGCGATGTGATGAACACACGCTTGTCGGAAAGTCTGATCGAGGGCATACCGCCGCGGTGACCGTGGGGGAGCTTTTGGCTCTTTGCGCCCATTGCGCTCGCAAGCAGCAGGTGTCCGAGGCAGATGCCAAGAAGCGGAACCTTTTTGTCGGCAAGCTTCTTTATCTCTGCGATTATATCAGCGTTTGCCGCAGGATCGGTGGGACCGTTTGAGAGCACGACGCCGTCGGGATTATACGCGAGGATATCCTCTGCCTTTGTGTATGCCGGAACTGTGATAACCTCACATCCGCGGGCGAGAAGCTCAGCCTTGATGGAGTCGCATGCGCCAAGGTCAAGAAGTACAACTTTCTTCGAAACGGTGTCGGGGGTGGATGTTGTCACTTCCTTGCATGTTACATCCGCAAGCGTGTTCGGTGCGGTGTATGTCTTTATTTCGTCTATAACGGTTGTTACATTCTCGGGCATTGTGTAGGTTATCTTAGCCTTCATGGAACCGTTATCACGCAGGATGCGTGTGAGCTTTCTGGTGTCTATGCCTTCGACACCGACCACTTTGTTTTCCTTCAAAAAAACGCCAAGAGCACCCTCACATCTGAAATTGGAAGGCTCTTGACACAATTCTCTGACAATATAAGCAACAGGGGCAACCGGTTTTGACTGGATCTCATGGGAAACAACACCATAATTACCAATGAGAGGGAATGTCTGAACAACTAACTGTCCCTTGTATCCCTGATCGGTAAGAGTTGACATGTAGCCTGTCATTGCGGTTGTGAAAACAACTTCACCAAGTGTTTCGGCTTCATATCCGAAAGATCTGCCGCAGAAAACAGTGCCGTTTTCGAGTATCAGATATGTCGGTTTCGTCTGCATAATATACCTCCGTATTTACTGTACAAATTATTGTATTACATCATTCATATTATTATACCACTTTGAGTGCTTTGTGTCAAGATATGAATATGTATAAATATTATATATTGCTCGTGAAAATTGTTGTGAAAAGGAATTAAATGGCATTTTACAAACCTATATTCAAAGCTCTACCAACTCGGTACAAAAACGCCTTACAGCAACAATTTCGTACTGTAAGGCGTTTTTTACTTTCTATTTAGCAACTACCTTTGCAAAGCCTGCGGCGAGTGTGTCGGAAAAGACGTTTATTCTGACCTCTCCGGCAGCTTCGGCAGAAACCACCGCAAGTGCGCGGCCCTTGAATGTGTGGCACTTGTTTGATGAGTAATCGTCCTCGTTGCAGGGATGACCGCTGAATACGGCAAGCAGCTTGCCACCAATAGCGTTGCAGGAGATTTCGTGTCCTGCATCAGCCACAAGATTTCCGTCGCTGTCGGTAATACTTATGTCAAAATAGCAAAGGTCGCGTCCGTCGGCGATGAATTCCGCTTTTTCAGGTGCTACATTTATTGCACAGGCGGCACCGGTGGTCTTAAGCGTGTATCTTGACACCTCTGTGCCCGATTTGTATGCTACGGCGGTTATCTCGCCCTTTTCGTATACCGTGTCAAGCGAAGCTATCGCCTTCTCGGGTACACTTTCACCAACTTTTCTGCCATTGATATACCAATCTATCCTATCGGCATCGGTGTAGGTTTCGACCTTTATCGGTCTGCCGACATATTTGTCGTCATACGTCCAGCTCTCGTCAACATCCCACCAGCGCCAATCCGAGCCCTTGAAAAATTCGCCGAAATGCTCGGGATGTGTTACGAATATGCGCGGCGCAGTATTACCGAGCCATACCGCTTCCTTGAAGTAGGAGCGCGGCATACGGTAAGCACAGAGATCAAGGGCGCCCTGATAGCACAGCCGCCATGGGTAAGGCGCAAGGAAGCCGCCGTGTGCGCCCTCGCGTTCCCATTCTCCGCGTCCGGCACCGGCTTCGCCGATGTTGTCGATAGCCGTCCAGCAGAAGTCGCCCATGAGATAGTCATTTCTCATAACCTCCTGCCACTGATCGTAAAAGGGCAGAGTGTATGTTTCGGAAGCCCACATGGGTTTGTCAGGATGAAGCGCTCTTTCTGCTTCGTGGCTTGGGTGGTAGTAGTTATATCCCGGAACGTCGAGCGGGGCTTCATAAGCTTCTGCAATCTTACTTACCTCTTCCACGCTCTTTGGATTGTGCTTTTTCTCGATATATTCGGCATAGTCCGGCGGGTCTATCGCATCCGGATGCAGGACTGTGACAAGACGGATTATTCCCGATGTAACGGGTCTTGTGTCATCAACGGATTTTACTGTATTTGTTAAGAGCGAAGACCATTCTGCGGCACCTCTTGTGCCGTCTATTTCCTTTATCTCGTTTCCGATAGAATAGCTGAAAATACAGGGGTGATTGCGGTCACGAAGTACCGTCCATTTGGCGTCACGAATCGCCCAATCCTCGAAAAACAGATGGTAATCGTTTGCGATCTTCGGCTTGTTCCACACATCGAATATTTCTTCCATAACGATCACGCCAAGTCTGTCACACGCCTCGAGAAGCGCTAGCGACGGGGGATTGTGAGCCATTCGCAGAGCATTGAAGCCTGCCTCTTTAAGCTTTCGTACCTTTCTCTCTTCGACGGCAGGATATGCACATGCTCCCAGCGCGCCGTGGTCCTGATGTATGCATCCGCCGCGGAGCTTTATCGCTTTTCCGTTGAGGAGCAATCCGCGGTCTTTGTCTGCGACAACGGTTCTTATTCCGAAATCGGTGAGCGTTGTGTCAAGAAGTGTGCCGTTTTCAAAGAGCTCCGTTTTAAGCGTGTAAATATTAGGGTTTTCCGTGTCCCAAAGGGCAGGTTTGTTAACGGTGAGTACATGCTCTGCATCGGTTTTGTTTTCACCCGTGACGCGAAGCGAAAGCTCGTCTGTGAGCACCTCACGTCTATCGGGAGCGGTAAGCGTAAAGCGTGCGATGATATCGGCATCATAATCGGCACTTACGGTAAACTTCAGTCTGATATCAGCACTTTCTCCGTCTGCACGAAGAGTAGACACAAACATATCCCACGGCTCGATTCGGATATCTCCGCCCTCCCAGAGATAAACGTCGCGGTAGATGCCGTTGCCAGTGTACCACCTTGACGAGTCGCGCACAGGAGTTGTTGTTATCACAAGCTTGTTGTTGATTCCGTATACGGTATACGGTGTGAGGTCAACGAGCATGGGAGTGTAGCCGTTCGGATGCGTTGCCATGTGATTTTCGTTAAAGAACACCTGCGTGTACATATACGAGCCGTCAATGTCGAGTATACGGTGGCAGGGCTTGTCAATAAAAATATGCTTCACATATCTTCCTCTTGCGTGAGGAAAACATCCGCTGTTGTAGCCGCACTGCATACCGCTGTCGCGCGGCAGGGTTATCTGGTAGTCGTGTGGCAGATTTACGTCCTCGTATTTTTTTTCATTTGATGTGGGGAATTCCCAACATTCCGCAAACTTTGAGAATTTCCAGCCGTTTGAAATCAGTTTTTTTATCATGATGTGTTTACCTCACAGATTGATCTATATAAACTCTATATAAAGAATTATAGCATAGACACGCTGAAGATGCAATATTTTTTTATCCCAACATATTGTACTTTCTTCCCTTTTGTGATATAATTGATAAAAGTATTGACGATTTAGAGGGGGCTCGAATGTGAAAATTTTATATGACACCGATAAGCTGAACAGCTTGACAAAGCACATATACACACTTACAGGTGTGACTGTAAATTTTCTCGACTCAGAGGATAAATTTCTCAGCTCAAGCTATAACCACGACAGCTTCTGTATGCAGCTTTACAAGGATGCGGCTTGCCGCACCGCATGTATGGAATGCAACCGAAAGCTTATAGAAAAAATGAAAAAGAGCGGGGAAGCAAGCTCGCACATCTGCCATGCGGGGCTATATGATGCGGCGATACCTATAACAAAGGACGGAGTATTTGTGGGAACGGTTATGATAGGTCAGCTTCGCACACCGCGCTCTCCGAGCGTACCGCCCCCTGAGCTGTCTGACAGGGCGCTTGTCAGACGTTACAAAAAACTGCCGTATTTAGCTTTTGAGCAGCTTGACAGTCTGCAAGCGCTGATCAAAGAAATACTGTTTGAAAATGCGATTACCGTTGAGCACGTTGACATTATTGAGAAGATCAGCGACTATATAGCCTCAAATCTTGGAGAAATGCTTACGGTTGAATATTTGTGCTCGAAATTTCATATATCGAAGAACACATTATACCGACTTTTTGAGAAAAGCTTCGCAATGACAGTAAACAAATACGTAAGCAAAGCGCGAATTGATGCCGCGAAAAAGCTTATGCTCACGAGGCTTCCGGTGTACGTTATTGCAGAAAAGGTGGGTATTGCGAATGTCACATATTTCTGTCGTCTTTTTAAGAAAGAAACCGGCTTTTCCCCAACAGAGTACAGGAAAAAGCAAACGCCGCACAATAGCGATGCCGCATACAAATGCATTTCTGCAACGATAGCTTAACTTAAAACCTTATATACAAAAAGACACCCTGCCGATGTACCGTTTAAGGTCCGACAGGGTGATTTTATTAAAGTACATCCTCTTTCTTGGTGATTTGCTTCGTGTCGCTGAGTAGTGAAATAAACGGAATGAGAAGTCCGCCAAGCGAGTTGCCGAGTGTCATTATCACAAGATAAATAAGAGTTTTCACAGTAAAGCTCTTTGCCATGGCAAAGTAGAACATGTTAGCTATACAGTGCTCAAACGAGCAGAGGATGAACACCATAACCGGGAAGATAACAAACAGCGCTTTTACCATACTGGTGCGCTTTTTGTACTGATCCACAGCTATGAACATACACATTCCGCATCCGATAGCGAGGACGAAAATGCTGAGCGGATCGTCTGCAAGCTTTACGGCTACGATATCGCGTACCTTGGGGCCGAGAGTTTCATATACACGTGTACATCCGATCATAAAAGCGAAAATACCTGTGCCGATGAAGTTTCCGAGCCATATAAGGGCGAGGGTGCCGATGTAGCGGTAATTGTTGCTCAGCGCATAGCCGACCTTTCCGGTGAAGAGGTTGAACTCAAAGGCGAGTATTGTAAGAAGACCGATAGAGAAGAGTGCCGCGCCGACTACTTTGTTTTCTACCGATAAAAATACAGTGCCGCCGATGCCGATGCAGATGCCTGCGAGGATTGATAAGAGTAAGGTTTTTTTCATGGTTTGATCACTTTCTGGTAAATAGATATATTGCATTCATTATACCATACTTGGTGATGTTTTGCAACAGTATTCGGCAAAATATCCGTTTATTTTTTTCGGTAGAAGTAATCAAACGTTTCTTTTTTTATTTCGGGCGCATAGATGAGTACAACGGCTGTGTTGAGCGCGCACATGGCGCTTATGGCGAGGTCTGACAGACTCCAGACAAGACTGCTTGATGCGACGGCGCCGTACAGTGCACTCATAGAATAGAGCAAAAGATAAATGCGGTGGGCAAACGGCTTTTTTGTGAGATATCGCAGACTTTCCGTGCCGTAGTAGAACCAGCAGATCACGGTGCAGAACGCAAACACCGCAACGCTTATGCATAAAATCTGCCGCGAAAATGGAATGAACATACCAAACGTGTCCCCGGCTGTTATCATGCCGTCTGTGTTCAGTGAAATGCCGTGCCGCTCGGCTATGAGGACTGACAGTGCGGTGAGCGTACATATAACGACTGTGTCGATGAAAACCTCAAGCATGCCGAATACCCCCTGCGCCGCAGGGCAGGTGCCCGAAGCGCTTGAGTGCGCTATCGGTGCCGTGCCGCATCCGGCTTCGTTGGAAATAATTCCGCGCGTTACACCGAGCCGCACGGTCTTGCTGGTTATGAACCCCACAAATCCGCCGCATGCCGCGGGAGCGTTGAACGATGACTTTACTATATCTGATATGACGTCCGGCAGAAGTGATGCGTTTGAGATTATGATGTAAAGCGTCATCAGGATGTATATCGCGCTCATGGCCGGAATGAGCTTGTCGGTGAGAAACGCTATGCGCCCAAGTCCGCCGGACGCTATAAAAAATGTGAGTGCTGCGGCTACGCTGCCGCATATAATCGGCGAGATGCCAAATGAACTCTCAGCACTCGCTGCAATTGCCCCTGACTGTGCGGCACATCCCATGGCGAATGAAGCAAGCACGCACAGTGCGGCGAATATAACTGCGAGCGGCTTAGATATTTTTGAGGGGATGTCTTCAATATAGTAGAACGCACCTCCGTGGAATGAGCCGTCCCTGTCGGTGTGTCTGTGACGCATCGCGAGTACGGTTTCGGCGTATTTTATCGGAAGCGCGGCGAGCGCGGATATAAGCATCCAGAGTACCGCACCCGAACCGCCGATTGCAATGGCTGATGCCACACCGGCTATATTTCCGACACCGAGCGTGCCGGCGAGTGCCACGCACATCGCGCGAAAGGGCGGTATGCCGCTGTCTGAAGTGGAACGCAGAGCGGACATTATCTTCCCCGGCTTTGTTAGGAAAAACGGGCGAAGGAATACGATAAGAAAAATCCCCGACACAAACACGGCAACGCAAAGTCCCGGACCGAAAATATATGTATTTATAAAATCAACAACGTATCCAAGCATGGCTTTGACGGCATCTCCTTTAATGTACGGATTTATACAGTATATGGTGATGCCGGGGGATAAAATGCACACGCTTGGCATAAGTATATAATGTTGGAATAAGTTGTAACTAAAATGTAAACTATAGAAACAAGCCTTGATTTTTATACTTCACGGGTGTACAATATACTCGTGAGTTAGCACTCTACACACGCGAGTGCTAAAAACAAGACTATAAGCACGTCACATGACGGCTCAAATATCAGGAGGAATTTATTATGACTATCAAACCGCTTAGCGACAGAGTTGTCGTTAAAATGGTAGAGGCTGAGGAAACCACAAAGAGTGGTATCATTCTCGCAGGAGCGGCAAAGGAAAAGCCGCAGGTCGCACAGGTTGTTGCAGTAGGTCCCGGCGGACTTGTTGACGGCAAAGAGGTTGTTATGACCGTAAACGTTGGCGACAAGGTTATCACCAGCAAGTATGCAGGCACTGAAGTTAAGTGCGACGGCAACGACTACATCATCGTTCGTCAGAGCGACATTCTCGCTATTGTAGAGTAATTTAGGAGGTAACTTAAAATGGCAAAGAATATCATTTACGGAATCGAAGCAAGAAACGCTCTGCTCGCAGGCGTTGACAAGCTTGCTAACACTGTTAAGATCACCATGGGCCCCAAGGGCAGAAACGTGGTTTTAGAGAAGAAATTCGGCGCACCCCTGATTACCAATGACGGCGTTACCATCGCAAAGGAAATCGAGCTTGAGGATGCAGCACA
>JAZTXD010000097.1:0-2323 GCA_045636265.1 Candidatus Flemingiibacterium sp. | reverse complement strand
CTGTACAATGCTTTGGATCTAACGGAAGCTTCCACAGGGAGTTTTGGAAATTTGGAAATCTCCACTCAAATTCCAATATATAAGGAGAATAGATATGTCAAAAACATCAACAGGAGTATTTCAACTGTCAAACGGCGCGTGGGGGTTCAGATATGCCTACTGGGTTGACGGTAAGCAGAAGGACATCAAGCGTACCAAGGACGAGAACGGAAATCCGTTCAAAACCGAGAGGGCGGCTATAAAAGCCCGAGAAGCTGCCATCATTCGAGCACAGGCGGAATTGTCGCAGCACCAAAAATCACCAAAGAAAAGAGCGACCGTGGCAGAGGTGTTCGCCGAATACTGCGAGAACGGTCGCTGCGGCAAGGCGTACGGCACTACCAGAAAGCAGGACAGCTTGTGGAAAAATCATATATCAAAAAAGTTCGGCAAAAGATACGTGAATGATACTCTATCACCTTTCTTTGTGCTGCTTCTGTCGGTGAAATTTTGTGATTATATCCCAACCAATTTGTCTGCCGTGTCCGCGTAACACGGATGATCCAATTCGTCAATGATCGCAGTACTGCCATCGGAAAATTCAATAAAAGCTTTGGTATCGGAAATACTGCTCAAGGCTTCGACCGATCTTGGCGTTTTGCCTGTGCCATTGTAAGGGCATAAAAGCGTAACAAGACGCGCTTCTTTTCCTTTTAAAGCGAACCTTACGCAGGGTGCGGGAACGGGAAAGTTTAATGCATTGGGAAGCTCATAGCTCTTTCGCCACCCCATAAATAATGGCTTCTCCTGTCCGATAATAATACTATGACGCTCCGAGGCAACAATACTGAAGCTGACTTGGTCGCCGTGATCAGCTGTAAAACGCACGCCGTCATCTGTGTATGGCTCTGTGCCAAGCTGATAGGAGGGCTGAAAAAGATGCTCTTCGCCATCTTCACTTGTAAATCTGTCAATAACCATCGCAAACGGAGCACTGTCGGCAACGCCTTTTTTGAAAAGGATCAGCTTTCGCTTGTGTATAACGTGAAGGTACTGCTCACCGTATCCTTGATCGTAAACGCCTTCAACGCTGTCGACGTCGGCTGAAAAGCTCCATAGCATACCTGCGTATCTATCCGTCGGCTCGTTGTCGGGATGATATCTTCCCCTGCGATTCTGCGACATATCGTCAACCATAGCACAGTTGTGCGAGCGGGAGTCCAAGACAAAGCGTCGCATAGGGGAGCTATCGTATGAGTAACAGCCTGAGTCGGGAAGAAGATTTTTGCCATACGCATACATAAGGATATTCAATTTGTCCTCGTGCTGATGTCCGCGACCAAAATCTCCGGCATCCATAAAGCACCAAAGATCGTCTTTGCCCCATCCGGTACGCATAAAAGCCAATCCGGAATATGGCAGAGCAACACTCGTATACTCGGGAGCTCGTCCATCCTTGCCATTGGTCGCAAAATAATTTATTGCCTCATGTTTCGGAAAATATATGCTGCCCAAACGACACCAAGTTTCAAGCGAAGCGCGATGTCCGTCGTTAAGGTCGGGGTATTTGCCATCAGGACAAGTTATATTGATGTCAAGTTCGAACAGTGGCAAGAGCTTGTCGATGAACTCTCGGCTGACGGGATATCCTATCTCTCGCGCCGCGGCGAATACTCTGTGGTAATTCATAATGACCACGTCGTGGTAATTCGTAGTCAACTCAAATTGGAAGCCGTCGCGATATACTTGACGGTCAAGCTCCGATTGGAGCCTCGAAAAGGCATAATCCCCCCACTCGCGTGCATTGGTCAGGAAAGGATAAAGCATGCCTATATGTGCAAGCCCCGCCATCTCCATAATCAGCCAGTTTCCTGCCACGCTATGAAAGCGGCTAAGACGGTATCCGTGATCACAGATCGAGCGCACATAGGTACATATTACACGATCTGTCATATACGGTGATTTGTAAAATGAGTAGAACGCATAGTTCCAATTCAGTGCCAAACGGATACCCGCTTCGATAGTTCTCCAACATTTTGTGTTTTTTGACATATCAGACGGGCATTTTGCCTGCTCACACCAACTCATAAAAAGCTCTGTAAATGCCTTAGCATATTTCTCGTCGCCCGAGAGACGGTAGCAATGTCCGAGGCAGCGCCATTCGTGATGACGGGAAAGCTGCCACGTCCACTCCGGGGATTCGTTTGGAGTGGGATTAAATTCCCAATCTACGTGGGAGGTATCGGTAAATTTATGGGGAAATGCTATCGAGCGAAGCTCGCCGTTTATTATTTTCTCTGCAGCGGCAAAGTCGTCATCCTCCGGCAGTGCCCAGGCATTTTCT
>JAZTXD010000096.1:0-9928 GCA_045636265.1 Candidatus Flemingiibacterium sp. | reverse complement strand
CAAAATTTTCGCATCCCTTATGATTTTCGGGGCCCATCCACGGAATAGCACAGTATTTAACGCCGAGAGTCTTGAAAAAGTCAACATTCTTCTCCGGCTCGTTTATAAAGACGTCATATCTCTGATGTACAGATACAGGTTCGAGAGAATATTTGTCGAGCAGAGCCTTGAATTCTTCGGCAGTCTTTCCAAAGTATCCTGCCGGCTCAACAACCTCGTAGCCCATTTCGGCAACAGCTTTAAGGGTTGCCTCAACGTCCTGTTCCATCTTATCGCGGACGGAGTAAAGCTGCAGACCAAGCTTAAAATCTTTCATGCTGCTATACACTCCGTTTTATTATATTTCGGGAATCTCAACAACGATCTCGCGTCCGAGCTTGTTGGACTTAACGATACCGTCGATGATTGCCTGGTTGTAGATGATCTCGCTGGAGGGAACGGGAGAAGGATCGCCGTTCTTAACTGCGTCAAGGAATACGCGAACCTTGTGATAGAAGCATCCCTCGAAGTTTGCTTCCTTGATAAGCGGAATTTCGGTTTCAACATTTCTGCCGGCAACCTTGTGGTAGATCTTCATAGGTCTGTCGAAGTCCTCGCCGTTCCAGCACTCGGTGGAGGGGATACGGAGCGAGCCCTTTGTACCCATGATGAGAGTGTCGCCGGTGGTGTCGAGGTTCATAGCCCAAGCAATTCTGAAGTCGAGGATGATGCCGCCCTCAAGACGGATAAAGCCTGCGCCGAAATCGTCAACCTCAAACTTCTTTGCGTACTCGGGATGAGTTGCATAGTAGTTGGGGTCGGTTCCGAAGTGTGCGGATGTGTAACCGGAAACGGTGAGGGGCTTCGGATAGCCTACAGCGTTGAGAACCATATCGAGCGCATAGCATCCAATATCGCCGAGTGCGCCTACACCTGCGGTCTTGTCCTCGATAAAGGATGTACCGAAGGGAGTGGGGATACCGCTTCTTCTTCCGCCGCCGGTCTGGATGTAGTAAACATCGCCAAGGATACCGGACTGAACGATCTTCTTGATCATTTGCATGTTGGGAGCGAATCTGGGCTGGAAGCCGATGGAGAGGAGCTTGCCGCTCTTCTTTTCAGCTCTTACGATCTCTACAGCCTCGTCAAGTGTTACGGACATGGGCTTTTCGAGAAGTACGTTAACGCCATGCTCGAGAGCGTAGATGGTGCACTCTGCGTGTGTGCGGTTGTATGTACAAACGCTTACAGCGTCGAGCTCTTCGTTGTCGATCATAGACTTGTGGTCGGGATAGCAGCGTACGTTGGGCATATCGAGCTTCTTGAAGAATTCCTCAGCCTTACCGGGGATAAGATCTGCTCCGGCAACGATTTCAACGTCAGGCATCTGAACATACTGGCGCATATGAGTTCCTGCGATCCAGCCAGTACCGATGATACCGACCTTGAGTTTTCTGTTAGTATCGATTTCCTTCTTTTCCTGATTTTGCTTAAAAGCGTTGAGGTTATCCATGTCAGCCATAATATTAATCTCCTTTTTTTTAAAAAAGTATTGAAAACACATAATTTTTGTGCTATTATAATTATATGATAAACCAAAAAAAATGTATATACAGATACAGACCTTTTTTTGAACAATTTTGACATTGGCAAGGAGGAAGGCGCATGCTTAACGAAGTTATTGTTTCAAATGTTACCAATGTGAACGTCAGAATAGGCACAAGCGTAATGGGCGAGCATGACGATTGGAAGCGAGTTTCCAATCTGCATTATCACGATGAGATAGAGCTGCTTATTGTAAACGACGGGCAAATGAAGATAGTGAGTCCGGGAGTGGAGCATATTTTCGGCGTGGGTGAGGCTATACTTGTATCAAGCCGTGTTGTGCATGAAACCTTCTGCCGCGGTGCATCACACAGCTCATCATACATCCAGTTTAATATTTTCGACTATCTTGACGATGTTGGCAAAAACATGATGCACTTTATAAATTTCAGAGATGAGCCTCTTATCCATTTTAATCTTGGGGACGTGAAAACCCCCGAAATAATGGCGCTTGCACACAGAATATTCGGCGAGTACCGTGAAAAGGACCTTGCGTATGAGGTGAGCATAAAGGGAACTATGTACAGTGTGATTGCCTTTTTGCTTCGCAACGGAATCGTCAAGGACTACCGACACCTCCCGCAGGGCGCGCAGATCGAGCGGCTTTTACCTATTATTGAATATATAGATAAAAACTACAGTGATAAGATAACCACACACGATCTGGGGGCGCTCGTTCATCTGAACAGCGATTACCTCTGCCGATTTTTCAAGAAGACCGTCGGCTCAACGATCGGCGATTACATAAACTTCGTCCGAGTTAAAAAAGCGGAGCTGCTTCTTTCAACTACGCGCAAAAACATATCGGAGATCGCGCTTGATACGGGATTTTCCTCGGTGTCATATTTCAACCGCGTGTTTCAAAAATACAAGAATTGCTCGCCGTCCTCGTATAAGCGTATCAAATTCAGTCATCAGTAGAATTGATAAACTTGTAGGGACAGGCAGAATTGCACTCGTGCAATTCTTTCCGACTGTCCGTTTCCGCTCTCACGATCACCTATAATAACAAAAAGCTCCCTTTAAAAGGGAGCTTTCCTATTTTAAAGAACGCGCATAGCGACAAACTTTTCGCTGAGGGTTACACCGATTTCGAGAAGGCTTACCTCGCCGGTGATAACTGCATAGCAGTCCTCGCTGTCATCAATCACCTCGGCATCGAGCATGCACAGACAGTGGTTCGGCTTCTTGTCAAAGCGCAGATACCAGCGCGACTTAAGCTTGTCTGCGGAGAGTATTTCATCCTCGGAAAGACGCTCCCAAACGGTTACGTTGTGTATGGGATGCGAGATATACGTTGCGATTTCGATAATGTCGGACACAACAGCACTTGCTGTGGGAAGCTTTCCTGCGCCGCGTCCGTAGAACATAACGTCATCCACAGCGTTTCCGTTGATAAGAACGCCGTTATATACGTCGTTTATGTTTGCAAGCGGGCAGGAACTACGTACGAGGGTCGGTCCTACGCTTGCGCATACCTTGTCCCCAACGCGCACGGACTTACCGATAAGCTTTATCGAAGCGCCGATCTTCGCCGCGTTTGCCACGTCGCGCAGAGTAACGCCGCGGATACCCTCGGTATGTACCTTTTCGGGCGGAACGAGCTTTCCGAATGCCATAGCAGACAGAATAGCGATCTTGCGGCAGGTGTCGATACCGTCAACGTCGGCGGAGGGATCACGCTCGGCGTATCCCTTTTCCTGCGCCTCGGCAAGGGCGGTGTCGAAATCCTTGTTCTCGTTTATCATCTGTGTTAAGATGTAGTTTGTGGTGCCGTTGAGTATACCGTTGACCTCGGTGATGTCGTTTGCAGTCAGGCAGTTGCCGATCGGGTGAATAACGGGAATACCGCCGCCAACGCTCGCCTCAAAGAGGTAGCGGACGCCGTTTTCCTTTGCGATAGCTAAAAGCTCGGGGCCGAAGGTTGCCACAACCTCTTTATTGGAGGTGACAACACTCTTGCCTGCCTTCATTGCCGCGCTTGAAAACTCAAACGCCGGGTGAGAGCCGCCCATAAGCTCGGCACAGATCTTTACCTCGGGATCGTTTAAGATAACGTTTACATCGTGCACGATCTTATCGGCGAACGGGCTGTCCGGAAAGTCGCGAAGATCGAGGATATATTTGATGTTGATGTCGTCGCCAACACGCTCGGAGATGAGCTTGGCGTTCTGTGTGAGAACCTCTGCGGTGCCGCTGCCGACAACGCCAAAGCCGAATATTGCTACATTTATCATTGGTCTTATTCCTTCACTTTAAAATTTTATCAGGTCAAATATCTTAAAATCAGCTTTTCTATGCTGTATTTATCGTCAAACGGCGGATAGCGGAAAGGATTGAAATCAAACACGGACGAGGAGCGCATAACAGCCGACTCGGTGCTGAAGGTTTCATATCCGGATTTACCGTGACAGCAGCCCATGCCGCTCTCACCAACGCCGCCGATAGGCAGATGCGGATTTGTAGTCTGAATGAGCGTGTCGTTTATGCATGCACTTCCGAAATCGAGTCCGCCGATCATGGCATCGCGCACCTTCTTCGAGCTTGTGAAAACGTAAAGCGCGAGAGGCTTCGGACGCTTGCGGATCGTGCTTATAACGGAAGCGATGTCATCGAACTCAAATACGGGAAGTATCGGACCGAAAATTTCTTCGGAAAGGAGCTTCGAGTCCTTGTCGATATTTTCCATAAGAGTGAGCGAGATGCGTCCGGTCCGCTCGTTTGCTTCGCCGCCCATGATGATGTCGCCGTCCTCGAGATAGCTCTTTAAGCGGTCGAAATGCATTCTGTTGATGATTTTGGGATAGCATCCGTTCTCACACGGAGAATTTGAGGAGAACTTACTGCTGTACTCTGCGATATATCCAATCAACTCGTCTTTAACCGAGCTTTCGACAAACAGATAGTCGGGAGCAGCGGCGCTCTGGCCGGCGTTCAGCATCTTACCTGCCACAATACGCTTTGCGGCGAGGCGGAGATTTGCAGTTTTATCAACAACACACGGGCTCTTGCCGCCAAGCTCGAGCACAACAGGTGTGAGCTGCGGAGCCGCGGCTTTCATTATGATGCGTGCAACGGCTGTGTTGCCGGAGTAGAATACAAGTCCGAACTGCTCGTTTCTGATAGCGGTAATCGCTTCAAAAGTGTCCTGACATGTTGCAACGTACTCTTTTTCGAAATAGCATGCGATAAGCTCTGCAAGGAGCTTTGCAGTTGCCGGAGCATTCTCCGGGAGCTTGAGTATGGTGCAGTTGCCTGCCGCCATCGATGAGATGAGCGGCATCATGGAAAAGCGGAAAGGACAGTTCCACGGAGCGAAGATCATAACAAGTCCGCGCGGATGACGAACCTTGTAGCTTGCCGCAGGGAACATGTAGAGGGGAGTGGAAACCACCGTGGGGGTGTTCCACACTCTGATGTTTCGCAGGACGTGGTTTATCTCCTGCTCAACGAGTCCTATTTCGGTAACATATCCCTCGCCCCTCGATTTTCCGAGGTCACTTCTCAGCGCATCGAGGATACGCTCCTCGTTGTCGCGGATCATGATTTTAAGATTTATTAAAAGCTGACGGCGGAAGGAAACGTCACGTGTTCTTCCGGTGGCGTAAAATTCACGCTGCGCGGCGATAATTTCGCCAAGCTTGCTGGTATAGTTTGTTTTGTAGCTCATTATATCCCTCCCAAATGGGTATAGTAAACGTATTATATTTATATTATACACCAACAACACGCAAAAAAGCAACCCTTTCGGAAATATTTTTACTGAACTGTAAGATTTTTTTAAAGATTGGCGGAAACACAAAAAAAGCACCTGTTTCCACAAGTGCTTTTCTATGGCTAATAACTGTAATTTTGATACAAGGCTCAATCTGCCTTTCCCGTCGCATTGTGCCATATACTAACCTTTATTTCGGTTGTTATTGTTTCATTATGAGAAAATTGTACCCACCGAGAAAAATGAAGGCGGTCAAATATGGTGATTCCGGCGTGTGTACTTTCTACATAAATGAGGAGGTCACTGTTGGCGGAGAATTGAGTATTTATCTTTTTTGCTAAATCGTCGATGGCAGACAAATCTTCTTTGTAATGAAAGAATCGCAGTTCTTTTCCGGAAAAGAAGTTGTCAACATCATTGTAGTCCATCCCGATATACCAATTCAGATTGTTAGAATCGCCTGCGTGAATAAACCGCGCCAGCTCATCTTTGCAAATATTTGCTTCATCTTCTGTTTGACAGACAATTTGGGATTCACATAACCTTGCGTTTGCATCGGAATTTATTTTTAACAGACATAGAGTTCTGTGAACAGAAATCTCGATGAAAACATCCTCACCCAAATCTTTTATAGCGATTATTTCGCTTTTCTGAATTGTTTTTTGCAACTTGTCATTTCTCATTACAAACACCCCTTGAATCAGAATAAGTATTGGTAATCATTTTAACCGTGTATATTATATCATACCATATGGGACTTTTTTTACACATACACCTTATTACATACCATAGTTGTACTAAAAACACAAAAAACTGCAATTCTTTTGTATCGGTGTGGCGGTTTTTATTTGGCTAATGACTATAATTATGATACAAATGCCGATTTGAATTTACAAATTACTTTTGACGATGTGCGTCACAAATATCAATAAGTTCATTCATAGAAGAAATGATTTCTGCTGCCTTTTTCAAATCGTTCTCTCTGGCTTTTCTGATTCGGCGCGCCTCTCCTACTAACATCTCAAGCTCTTTGTTTGCGTTGTGTAAGGATTTCTTGTCACTTTTTTCCAAAAGTTCCAAAGCATGAACAAGCGCCTCTTGACAGCGCACTGAATCATCGATGTATGATATATCGCGGAGTTCATTCCATTCAAGGTTAATCTCGCCTTCATCAATTGCATTTTCCACGGATGTCGCATCTTCGCAGTCATCGTCCAAAGCATAGTTCTCTTTGATTTCCAAATAGAGTTCGAACCTTGTCTCCCGAAGTGTGTCCAGTTTATTTTTTGCGGATTCTAAGCAACTCATAATTATGCCATCCTCCTTTTTTCTCATTATACCATATAAAAGCAAAAACCGCAATCCCTTTGTATCGGAGTTGCGGTTTTCTCCATATAGCATTAGGAACAAACGATGTTTTTAACATTTTCGCCTATCTTTAAGTTTAAATCTTCTAAGGTGCATTTTTTTCCGTTAACATAAATGTTTTCAAAATAAACATTTTCAATATGACTTCCGGATTCCCTTGCGCCGATAGGCGAGCTTTGGGGGATGGTATTGTGCATGGAGATAATATTTATATTTCTGAAATAGACATTGTAGATGTTTCCGGCATGGTCGTCAATAGACCACATTGTTGCGCCGGATGTAACAGCAAATGGGGTGGGGGTATGTACAGTTTTTGTATCGGGATAAGAATCGGCATCGTTTTTTTGAATTACAAGCTTTCTTTCCGAACCGGAATATTCCAGGTTGATATTTTCAAAGCGTACATTGTTTATGTCGGAGGAATCTCCGTGTTGAACATCCAGCATTACACCGCTGCCGTGAATTATATCACAGTTTGTAAATAATACATCTTTGATATAGGGAGCACAGGTTTCGGCTCCCACTTCCAAAGCTCTGCCCCAATCGCACCATAGAACACAATTATCTACAGTTATATTTTCTACGGGAAGGGTATTGTTTAATTTAAAGCCTTTCACGGTTACACAATCATCAAAGGTTCGCAAAAAGCTGTTAGTTAAACTTCCGTTTGTGCAGTTGCAAAAATCACAGCCGTCCGCATTATAGCGCCACATTCCGATAAGCTTAATGTTGTTTACTAAGATATTCTCGCAGCCGTCTGCGTATATACTCCACCCGGAGGAATCAACTACGGTTACTCCGTCAACGATGACGTTTTTGCATCTGTCAAAGAAAATCGGATTTCCGGATTGTATCGGACGGTTTTTTGCAAGTATCGAACAGCCGTTGATTTCATCAGCTCTGTACATCCGGCTGTTGTCAATAATTCCGTAACCCAAAATTTTGAGATTTTCTTTGTCGGTTGCGTTTATAGAACCAAAAAGAACAGCTCCTTCATCCAAAAACAAAGTTTGGTTATCTTCAAGCTCTATTCGCTCATCGAAAATATGTACACCCGGAGGGAAATATAAGACATCTTTATCATTGGTATCAATATCAAAATTTTTCTCGGGATTGATAAAAACAGCAATGGTTTTGTGTATTCCGTCAAATTCCACAGTGTATTGACCGGGTGCCGGGAAAGTTATTTTAACAGAGCTTTCGCAAATTTCCGGCGTAATATTTTTTGATAAAGGACGAACAGTTACATCTTTAAAGCACAGCTTTGTTTCAATCAAAACAGATACACTTGTATCGCAGCCAAAGGAAACGAAAGCTGCCTTTTCTGTTTGATTAAAAGGACGTTGAGTCCCGTTCCAAACCCTGTTAAATGGGTAAGCTGAAACATTACAGGTGTATAGCGGAATGTTTTTCCCACAGCAGAAAAGTTTAAAGTCGTCAGATGTTTTGCAGTATCCCTCGGGAAAAGAATATATCTTCATTTTTGTTTGCTCCTTTTTGTCAAAGCCTGTAAACATAATGTTATGGGCATAAATATTACTGCAACACATTATATAACAGATTTTTTGGATTGCAAGATGTTTAAGATAGAAAACGAAAAAAACTGCAATCCCTTTGTATCGGGATTGCGGTTTTCTATGGCGGAGAAGCAGAGATTCGAACTCTGGAGACCCGTTAAGGCCTACACGATTTCCAATCGTGCGCCCTCGACCAACTAGGCGACTTCTCCGTATCGGTCGAATACCCTAGTATTATATCACACATTCTTTTGTTTGTCAAGGGATTTGTGAAAATAATTTCAGTAATTTTTCTGCTTATCTCCGAGCAGAGAAATGGCGTTCTCGAAGTATATTTTATTTCGCAGCTCCTCGGAAATATCAAGCGCATCGACATACTCGCGCTCAAGCTCCATGCTGTACCACGGGAAATCGCTTCCGAACAGAAGCTTTTCGGGATCATGATTTTTGAGCATGCGTGCGCACTGCGCCTTGTCCATGCCGTAAAGCGGCGCGAGGGAGGTTTCAAGCCACACGTTCTTGCCGATGAGTAGGCGCTCAACCTCGTCCCACTGCTGATACGCGCCCATGTGCGCCGCAACAAGACGCAGAGAGGGGAATTTTTTCATAACTTTTGCGATGCCCTCGGGCGTACAGTGGATAAGGTCGGGGGAGATGAAATCCCAGCCAGAGTGGGTAACAACAAAAAGACCGTTTTCGTCGCACGCGGCATAAACCGCGTCAAACTTTTCGCTGTCTATTGTGTATCCCATATAATCGGGGTGAATCTTTATGCCGCGGATACCGTTATCGGCAAGACGGCGTGCCTCGGCGGCGATATTGTCGCTGTCGGGGTTCAAAGAGCCGAGCGCGTAAAGACGGTCGGAGGTGGAATTTATTTCAATAGCGAAGTTGTTTACGTTGGTCTGCTGTTTAGCGTTTGTTGCGATGTTGAGTATCACCGCGCGGTCGATATGCCACTCGTCCATGCGGGCGAGTATACTCGAAACGGTGCCGTTACCGAACGGCTCGATGCCGCCTATTGCGGAAAGCTTCGGTATAGCCTTCTCGGCAACACTGTCGGGGAATGCGTGGGTGTGGAAATCTATAATCATAAGTAATGCCTCGCTTGGAAAAGTATATGATAATTGTATCACAGTTTCGCGAAAGAATATACCTCAAATTGTAAACAATGTGTTCGGAATGCTTGTAAACGAACGCTTTACAATAACAACAACTAATTGATAATTGACCGCGCGCGATACGTATGGTACAATATAACCGTAAGCTTACAAAATACATTTTTTGGAGGTAATTAACATGACTGTAAAAATAGGCGCGATAATCAAAAAACTTCGCGCGGAAAACAATATTACGCAGGACACACTTGCAAATGCGCTTGGCGTTACTCCCCAGGCAATCTCACGTTGGGAATCCGAGAGCGGATATCCCGACATTGAGCTTATCCCAATGCTCGCGGATTTTTTCGCCGTCAGCACAGACGAATTGCTTGGATATAAGCTTTCAGAAAGAGAAGCGGAGCTTGCAAGGATTAAAAAAGAAATAGATCGCCTTGGGGAAGTTGGTACAATCGAAGAAAGACTTGCTTTTGCGAGAAACGCAAACTCCAAATATCCTGCAGACTATGAGATCAAATACAATCTTGCCGTGTGTCTGTATCATATTTGGGTGGGCAATCGAGATCTGGAGCTTCAGAGAGAAATGGAAAATTTGTGCTCGTCCGTAATCGCGGAATGCCGCGATG
>JAZTXD010000095.1:0-1238 GCA_045636265.1 Candidatus Flemingiibacterium sp. | reverse complement strand
TTATTGCTCGTCCTCCGCTCGCCCTCGCAACTTTTGTTGCTCGGCTTTTGCTTCTTATCGGGCAAAAGTTGGCTCGCATGCGGACTGCGCGCTCGGCGGCGACCGCCTCGCACCCGCGGCGAAACAAACCTATGTAACGCTCAAAACAGATAGCACCCCGACAGTTGCTGGTTCGCAAGCCGCAAGGGTTCAGTTTGCAAACGCGGCACACCAAATACTCTCCGTACCTATCCGTTACCATCCGTAATCATCCGTACCGAAATCTGGACATAAAAAAACCACCAACATGTGCGCCCGCTCGGCGGGTTGCGAGAAATCGCGGCACTCCGTTGTCGTGCCTTGATCGACGCTTTTTCAAAAAAGCTTGGCAAAAATCCCGTTACTCTTCGATGCTGTAACGCATCGTGCTGCTCGATTTTGCAAAGTGCGGTGAGGTGAGGTCGCGTTTTGCAAGGAGCAGGCAAAGGGAGCATACTCCGTATGTGACCGCGCGTGCGACGCCCGCAAGGCGCGAGATCACACGCCGCACAACGCAAAACCCATAGTCAAATTTATTGTACCATCGCCGCCCTCTCACGAGGGTTTGTTATCGCGGCACTCCGTTGTCGTGCCTTGATCGAGGCTTTTTTCAAAAAAGCTTGGCAAAAATCCCGTTACTCTCCTAACTTCTGTTCAGAAAATCAAGACAAAAAAAACCACCAACATGTGCGAAAATGTTGGTGGTAAGAAAAATCCCCGGCATCGTGCTACTCTCCCATAGTCAAATTTACAGTACCATCGCCGCTGGAGCCCTTAACTATCGTGTTCGGGAAGGGAACGAGTGTTTTTGCTCCGCCATGGACACCGGAAAATATAAAACAAAGAAGTAAGTCTATCAGAAAATGTTGTGTCAAGAAAATTCACTTATTTTGTGAGACAGCGCACTTTTTTCCTTCATCTCGATTACCAAGATCGAGGAAAAAAGGTGGTTAAGCCTCACGGCTGATTAGTAATGGTAAGCTGAATACATTGCTGTACTTACACTCCCATCCTATCGAGGTCGTAGTCTACAACCTGCCTTCAGTCCCTTGCGGGAAGGGATATCTCGTCTTTGGGTAGGCTTGGCGCTTAGATGCTTTCAGCGCTTATCCGTTCCCGACATAGCTACCCGGCGATGCAGCTGACGCCACAACCGGAACACCAGAGGTCAGTCATTCCCGGTCCTCTCGTACTAAGGAATGATCCCATCAAATATCCTG
>JAZTXD010000094.1:0-27410 GCA_045636265.1 Candidatus Flemingiibacterium sp. | reverse complement strand
TATTGAGCTTAAAAAAGGCGAAAACAAGCATATCGAGGCCACCACATCAGGACCGCAGGTGAACGGCAAAAATGCAACTCTCGGAAACATATCGACCGACAAACGCAAGGCTGTGATATCCTATACCTTTGGGACTCTTGTAAAAGACCAATTTTACGGAATGACTTCCGTATCCTCCTTTAGATTTTATCTGCCGACCCGTCCCGAGGAGGGAAGTGCACCTACAAGCACCGCAACGACAGACAATAAGGAGATTGAGGTAACCAAGGTGAAGTGGGACGGTAAGTTTGACGCAAAAGGTCTTGCAATAAAGGGCGAGCAATATACCGTATCAATCACTTTCCGTATAAAGGACAGTTATCCCAACCACTACATATTGAATAAATATGGAAATTATCCCACGATAGACGGTAGAGGGGGCGAATTTGTAAGTGTTTCTGCTGACGGAAAAGAGGCAGTTGCAAAATGTACCTTTAAGGCAACGGCAAAGCCTGTGGAGGAACCCAAGGAAGAACCTAAGGAAGAGCCTAAGGAGAAGCCCGTAGAGCGTGTTACTACCGATAAAGTCCCCGGCAAAATAAAACAAACTCCTTTTACCTTTGCGGGCGGAAGCGGAACTGTGGCAGATCCTTATCTTATACAGACAGCAGAACAGCTTAACTCAATAAGGTTCGGTGCGGACAAGCACTATAAACTCATTGCAGACATTGACCTTTCTTCCTGGGGCAACTGGGTTCCCATCGGCGGTACCGAAGCATACGGCGGTACTATGGGAGACCAATGGAATAAGGCACACATTGGAAGCGTTGTATTTACGGGAAGCCTTGACGGAAACGGTCATGTTATCTCGGGTATGACAATAAAAATTCACGATGTTGCTCTTTATATGACAGAGGGCTCAAATGTCAGATACTACGGACTTTTTGCAAGAATAAATTCAGAGGGAACCGCAATAAAGAACCTCGGTATTATAAATCATACTATCGACCTTGAATACGGGACTATCCCTCCGAGTATATCCCTTCTTGTCGGCTCTTTTGCCGCTCTTGTAACAAAGGGAAACATTGAAAATTGCTTCAGCGCAGGCGGCAATATCAGAGTTAATTTGGGCAGGGCTTACACGGTAAACGGAGCTTCTCAAAATAAGTCTGTTGAGGTTGGCGGACTTGTTGGCAACCACACCGGTAACATTACCCGTTGCTACAACACCTCTGATATTTATGTAAATATGCCGGAGGACGGCTTTGCATACGGTGCCGGAATAGCGGCAACAGTTTCATATGCACAGATAAGAGAATGCTATAACAAGGGCAATATTACCGTGGAACAGTACGTTGATGATTGGGGCTCGGTAAGCGCCACGTACTATGCCGCAGCAGGTATTGCCGTAAAGGCTGAACTCTCTGATACTCCCGGCATCAGAGGACTGTTACCCGAGGATACCAATTCCTTCTATGACTGCTATAATACGGGAAATCTTTCCGGAAACGGCGTTTCGGGAATCATTCACTACACCGGCTGGGATGTCTACGTTTACAGAAGCTACAACACAGGTAACCTTACAGCTCATTCCATGACGGCTGACGGAGCCAATCACATTATAAACAAATGGAGTGCAATTTACACAGACACAAATCCTGCAAAGTATATTGTCGGCTGTGCAACAGCGGGCGGTACAAAGGTTTCCGGCGATGCGTGGCAGAACAGCACAGTTCTTGGCAGACCCGTTCTTAAATGGAATCCCACAGAGGCGGTTCCGACGGCTGTAGTGAAAAAAGAAAACATCGTGGGAAAATTCACGGATGTAAAAACAAGCGACTGGTTTGCACAGCCTGTAAATTGGGCGGTTGAAAAGGGTATCACCAACGGTACTGCACCCGACAAATTCTCTCCCAACGAAAAGTGCACAAGAGCACAGATTCTCACCTTCCTCTGGCGTGCGGTAGGCTCGCCGAAGGTCGGAATAAGCAACCCTTTTTCTGATGTGAAAGCGTCTGATTATTTCTATGATGCGGCGCTGTGGGCGTATAAGAATGGTATTGTGTCAAGCACCAAGCTATCTCCCAATACACCCTGTACAAGAGGTGAAACGGTTATTTATCTTTATAAGAGTGCAGGTTCGCCCGAATCTGATCAGATAAATCAGTTCTACGATGTTCCTGCAAGCAATGTTTCTCTTAACACGGCAGTGTGCTGGGCATATGTGAATAATATAACCGGCGGAACAAGCTACAATACTTTTTCACCGAATGATACCTGCACAAGAGGTCAAATCGTTACATTCCTTTACAGAGCTTTTAAATAACTGTATGTATTGTTTTTAAAGCTAATTGAATAGATCCCCACTTTAGCCCCCCGATTTAATCGGAGTCAAAAGTGGGGATCTTCTTGTATAACGAAAAGGCGAGAAAATCTATGGTTTAAAATTGATTGTCAACGAGGACTTGAACCTGCGTCTTTGGATTATAAGGATTAGCTCCCGCCTTAAATCTGCTATCCATCTCACAGCATGGTGTGGATAGAATACAAAAACTGATTAACTAAGCATAAATCACCGCATCAGATATCCGAATCGCATTTCCAAACTTCGATGATTTGCTCTCCTGCACGAAGCTTTGCAAAGGGACCGGCGATGATAGAATCACCTCGTTCATTTCCGAGCATATCGCGGCTGAAATCAAAATCCTCACCGTTCGATGCCTCGAAAGGAAGGGCGGAGATTCTCGTTTCACCGAGGTGCCTTGTGGTTACGGCTTTGCAAGTCGCCTCTGCAAGTGCGGCAGGGACATTAAGATGAAGTTTCCAAACGCCGTCCTCCTCGACGATTTTTGCAGTCAGACCCTCTGCGAATACTGCATCGTGGTCGTGTCTTGAGGGCCTTGTCTTACCGGAATATCCGTTGCCATCAACCCAAATGGGCTGCGGCGTTTTTAAGAATTTGCCAAGGTTTCCGCATTCGCCCTTGACTATCTCTTCGGTGTATTCCTGCTCGCTTGAATACCTGTTGAAGTGCTCTGGAAAAGTTTCCCATTTCTTTTCCTTGGGTATACTCATAGACTTATACGGATCTTCACCAACGAACAGATTATTGTAGTATCTGTCATCTCCGCCAAGAACCTCACTGTATCCGGCAACAGCGGTACTGTGCGGATAGTGATAGGGAGTCGAGCGATTGAGTACAGTGTTGCTTGAAATATATCCGACGAAAAGATTATGTACAAATGCATTGCCTTGGGAATAACAGTCAAAGGTGCACGCGGACAGGAAAAGATTGTTGTCGACAAGACAAGGACCGTGACTGACCTCGATTTCAAGATCGCGCTCGTTGTGATAGTAAACATTTCCTGTAAAACGTATGCCCTGCGCCTGCCAGTCAAGCCAGGTACCGAGGGTGCAGTCGTGAACATTGTTGTTTTCAATCAATGTGTCGATTGCGGCGTGGAATTTGATTCCGCCAAGTTCGCTTCCCATGAATTCACGCTTTGTGCCGATATTGTACACGTGGTTGTGAGAAATTTTGCTGAATATACAGCCAAGGTGTCCTACGATTCCATTCTGGCCGCAATCGTGAATTTTGTTGTTGCGTACGATGTGGGAGCCGATAGTGTCACGATTCCAGCCGTTGTGTACTGCGGCAAAAACTGCCTCGAGCTGATATCTGTGACCGGATTTTTTGTTAAACACCGTCAGATGATCGCCGGTGGATGCTTCCTTGCCGAGAGAGAGTGCACTGCACTTGGCATCGTGGAGATGATTGTTTTCTATTATCCATCCGCGACTCCAATTGGGGCCAACCATGCCGATCTGATCGACTGTGGGCGGAATCCATGGGCAGGCGGCGTGAGCAATCTCAAAGCCGCGCAGCGTGATGAAATTCACACCGGTTTTCTTGGGATAGAAGCAGCAGGGGCGTACGTTGATTTCAATCAGCTCGTCGTTGGGATTATAGTTCTGGAAATTGCAGTAAATAGTTGTATTGGCATCGTCCACCTCTGCAAACCATTTGTATACGGTAAGCTCGGGATTCCAGATAGGATCAGATGCACCGTAAAGAGCTGTTTTCCGAGGTTCACCTGAATGCAGATCCTCTTTTGAAATCGCCTCAAACATAGAAACACCGTTGATATAAACATCACCTAAATGCACACAGTAATCGACAGGCATATGCATCCAGTCACCCTCTACTGCTTTTTCATAGGGATTCCAATCTCCGAACATTTCATTTGGAAGAACCTTTTTCCAAATCGTTCCTCCGATATTTTCCCAATCTGTAACAATTTCAGAACCCTTGATTACGGGGTGTTCGCCTTCCGCGGCTTCATATACGATTCTGTAATGCTCGCTTGTACCGCCGTTTTTTGGATCAACCCATTCACGATATGTTCCGGTATGTACCTTTACAATGTCTCCGGGACGTGCAAGCTTTGCTGCATGATTGATTGTTTGAAACGGAGCCCTCTCTGAGCCGTCTGCCCGATCGGAACCGTTTTGAGAAACATGATAAATCATATAAATCTCCTTTTCGCCAAACTTGATATTTTATACGCTGTACAATTGATCTTTATCCAAACAGAACTCTGTTGACAACACCCTCGAGATATTCCTGTCTGCCGCTTGTCGGAGTAGGGCAATTACCCATTTTCGCCGCAACCTCTGCAAGCTCGGAAATTGTAGCGTTTCCGCTTCTGATCTTCTTTCCAAGTTCGCTGCTGAAGCTTTCGTATTTTTTCTCCACAAAAGCATCAAGCTCGCCGTCCTCAATGAGCTCTGCTGCCTTGATAAGTCCGAGAGCAAAGGTGTCCATCGCAAGGATGTAAGCGTGGAACTGATCCTCATAGGTATTGCTGGGTCTGCGGTTCTTTGCATCAAAGTTGAAGCCGCCCGTCAGTCCTCCGGCTTTCAGTACCTCGTACATGCACATGGTACTTTCGTATACGTCATAAGGGAATTCGTCCGTATCCCAGCCGAGGAGATAGTCGCCCTGGTTTGCATCAATGGAACCGAGCATTCCGTTCATCGCGGAAACTCTGAGCTCATGCTGGAATGTATGACCTGCAAGAGTTGCGTGATTTGCCTCGATGTTCATCTTGAAGTCCTTGTCAAGTCCGTATTGGCGCAAAAAGCCGATAGCTGTTGCGGCATCGAAATCGTACTGATGCTTCATGGGCTCCTTGGGCTTGGGCTCAATATAGAAGTCCCCCGTAAATCCGATGCTTCTTCCGTATTCTACTGCCATTTTCATAAGAGCCGCAATGTTTTCCTGCTCGAACCTCACATCGGTATTGAGAAGAGTTTCGTATCCCTCGCGACCGCCCCAGAATACGTATCCGCGACCGCCGAGCTTGACCGTAAGCTCCAGCGCTTTCTTGGTCTGTGCCGCCGCAAAGCAGTATACGTCAAGGGAGTTGGTGCTTCCTGCACCGTTCATAAAACGGGGATTTGAAAACATATTCGCCGTACCCCAGAGGCACTTGATGTCGGTGCCTTTCATCTTTTCGAGGATATAGTCGGTGATCTCGTCAAGACGGCGGTTGGTTTCGTTTATATCATCAGCCTCGGGAACGATATCCACATCGTGGAAGCAGAAATACTTGATGCCAAGCTTTTTCATGAATTCAAAGCCTGCATCAACCTTTGCCTTGGCGTGCTCCATGGTGCCTTTTTCTTCACCGAAACTCTTGTCGGCGGTATCTCTCCCGAACATATCGGTGCCTGCGGCACATAGATTGTGGCACCAGGCCATTGCAAAGGGCAGGTGCTCACTCATTTTTTTGCCCATGATCACTCTGTCTGCATCGTAATATCTGAACGCAAAGGGGTTTTTGGTATTCTTTCCTTCGTACTTAATTTCGGGGATGTTGCTAAAAATTTCACTCATGATTTTTACTCCTTAATTTCTTTGTATAATTCTTTCACCGCAGGATAAATTTTGCGGTATTTTTCGTATCTTCCGGAATAAAGAGCAGACAGTTCCGAATCCGGCTTTACTGTTTCCCTTATTTCATAGAAATGTTTAGCAGCATCTTTCACACTCTTAAATTTCCCTGCACCTACCATTGCGAGGATCGCGCCGCCGTAGCCGGGCCCCTGCTCGGTGACAGGGATATTCAGCTCTATAGAAAGGACATTCGCCAGAATTTCGCGCCATGTTTTTGATTTTGCTCCGCCGCCGCAAAGTCCGCTTGATTTCACGTCAATTCCGAACTCACGTATTATCTCAAGGTTATCCTTTATAGCAAAGGCAACTCCCTCAAGGACAGCCTGGTACATATCCGCACGCGATGTATTCGGGCGCAGACCTACAAACATTCCAGTGGCGTTTGTATCGTTGATGGGGCTTCTTTCGCCCATGAGATAGGGCAGGAAAAATACTTCGTTCTTGCCGAGTCTGTCGGGGGCAATCGCTGCTTCTTCGGCATTATAATCGGTGGTTTTAAGAACCTCGTCGCAGAACCACTTGTTGCAGGACGCTGCAGAGAGGATACACCCCATCAGGTGGTACCCGCCGTCTGCGTGGCAGAACGAATGGATCGCCTGCTTCTCGTCGCCGGAAAAATGATCGCTTGACACAAATATCGTTCCCGATGTGCCGAGAGAAATATTGCATTTTCCGTCGCCGACGGTTGCAGTACCTACTGCCGCTGCTGCATTATCGCCTGCGCCGGCAACTATGACAGCATTCTTGTTAATTCCGAATTTCTCCGCAACCGTGGGCTTGATTTTTCCAACTGCCGCAAAGCTTTCGTATAGGCTTGGCATTTGTTTTTCCGAAATGCCGCAGATTTCAAGCATCTGCTCTGACCAGCGTTTATTCTTTACGTCAAGAAGAAGCATTCCCGACGCATCCGAAAAGTCGGTGCAGTGTACGCCGGTAAGAAGATAGTTTATATAGTCCTTTGGAAGCATTATTTTGCTTATTTTTGAGAAGTTTTCCGGCTCATTTTCGCGCATCCATAAAAGCTTCGGCGCGGTGAATCCCGCAAAGGCAATATTTCCCGTGAGCGAGAACAAACGCTCCTTGCCGATATTATTATTTAAAAACGCTGTTTCTTTGGCAGTGCGTCCGTCATTCCAGAGAATTGCCGGGCGAATGACTGTGTCGCTTTCATCGAGCACAACCAGTCCGTGCATTTGTCCTGCAACACCTATACCATGAACGTTATTGCCGTCAAAACCGCCGAGCAATTCGGGAAGCGCATCACAGACAGCGTTCCACCAATCCGCCGGTTTTTGCTCGCTCCAGCCCGAATGGGGATAATATACGGGGTATTCACGACTTGCTGTTTTTTGAATTTTCCCCTCGCCGTCCACAAGCATCAGCTTTACAGATGAAGTGCCGAGGTCAATGCCTATGTAATATTCCATATTCCCTCCTTAATTTTTTATAAAAGATCGAAGGAACAAGCCTTCAAGACAATAATAGCATTTATTTCTTGACAAATCCAGCAAAAAAGCGTATAATAGTAGACAGAATTTTACTTTTTGGAGAAAAATATGTTTTATCAAAACCAGCATTTTGGTATTTCCGAATATTTTTGCAAGGAATCCGGTGTGGATTTTTCATTCCCAGCTCACATTCATCATTCCTTTGAGTTTATTACTGTGCTTGAAGGGGAGATGACAGTAACGGTTGGAGAGAACAGCTATGAACTGCACGAGAGCGAAGGAGTCATCGTATTTCCGGAGCAGATTCATTCACTGAGCAGCACGAAAAGCCGACACACGCTTATCATTTTTTCCGCAGACATCGTGAGTGCATATTATTCAAAGCATTCCACGGAAGTGCCGAAAAACGGAAAATTCCGCGTTCCCGATTATCTTCTCAATCAGATATCCCTCCTTGAAATCGCAACCTCAACGATAAAAAAGAAGGCTGTACTTTATTCGGTATGTGCGCTCCTTGACGAGGATACCGAATACGAAAAGCGAAAAAACTCAGAAAACGGACTTCTGCGTACCATTTTTGATTTTGTGGAAAGCAATTTTGAAAAAAGTTGTACTCTGGAAGACTTAAGCAACGGTATAGGATACAATGCGTCATATCTTTCCAGATATTTCAGCGAATCTACCGGTATGTCATTTTTGTCGTTAGTGAATCGGCGCAGAATAAGTAAAGCGTGTGAGTTATTAAAAAACAGCGATAAGACGGTAATCGAATGTGCATATGACTGCGGATACACCTCCCTTCGAAGCTTTAACCGGAATTTCAAGATGTATATTGGTACCGCACCGAAGGATTACAGAAAAACCTCACCACAGCGTGTGTGATAAGGTTTTTATCATAAAAATATTGCAATATTACGCACTGTTTTTATCTTCTCATTGCAGGCTGCTTTTTTAAAGTGCATCAAGCGAATCCCATGTCATTGGGAGCGGGAACCAGCATTTAGCGAAATACGGGAGCGAACATACAGCATCTGTCGGTAAATGCCCGAAGATAAGTCTTGTGGCGTCCAGCTTGTCGAGAGAAATATCACCCTCACCGTTTGTGCGCACGCAGGACGGGACACCGCCGCTAACACTTATTTCAAGAGTGCCATAATCAGCTATGGCAATTTTAAGCTCGCCATCGGGTAATGTCTCGTATTTTGCCTTAAGATTAAGATAAACCCTTGTAACCTTTTCCCAATTTATGATCTTGAAAAATGTAGTCGAAGAAACCGTTACATCCTCACAGACCTTGGTGAAAAATTTCGCTTCATCGAAAAGAAGCGGCGATATGTTGAAGCGCACATCGCAGGCCGCAAAATAATTCCACGCCGGAATCATGCGTATGTAGTTTTCGGTCGTTACCGCGCGAATCTCCCATATGTGATCACCGTTTTCGCTCGCACTGATGTATCCGATCATTCTGCCGCTCTTATCTGTTGCAAGATATGGCACACAGCACTTCGCGCATAGCGTGCGGTAAGTGCCGTCATAGTTGTTATCAGTGCCGCGCTCAAGATAAAAATCACGTTTTTCATAAATGTCGTGAGCAAACTTCAAGGCGGTAGAGTCATCCCGCTCAATCCGGGTGAAAGTAATATCTGTAGGATCAAAATCAGGGAAAACACGCTGTCTGTTTTTTGCGGTGAAGGTGCAGTTATAGGAGAATCCTCCCTTGTCGAAGCCATAGCGGTTATACCGTTGACGATTGCCGCTCAGCCGTGCAACATCAATGCCGTTTTCCTCGCAAATTTCCATCGCGCGTGCAAAGGTTTTCGAAAATGCGCCGCGTCCTTCAAATTCAGGCAGTGTTGCCACATTTCCCGTAGTTGCAAACATAAGCCTCTCGCCGTTTACAACTGCCGGCATTGGGTATATACCGACAACACAGGCAAGCCGCTCGTCTATGTACGCACCGATATGCTTGTACATACTCTCAGCATCGTCGAGCCCGATCTTCGGCTGTTCCTTTACAAAATCCATTATCCTTCCGTATGTTGTTCCGAACGCACGGTTCAGTATATTGAGTAGATCCGCATGATCTTCAGGGGTTAAATGACGAATTTCCATTTTAATCACCATAGCTTTCACTAAGCGAAAGCTTCCTTATTGGGAATTTGTGTGTGGTTTTGTGCAGCAAAATCGCTGTTTTTGTAGCAGCGAAAGCCACCAAACCGGGGCGTGAGAAATGTGTTTTCACGATTGTTTTTTCTGTTAGTCTATGAGTTTGAACATTTTTGTTTGCCCCAGGTATGCATCAAACTCAAGGCATACTTCGCAAGTGAGCGAAAAGCATTGCTCCTTACGGATTTCGAGCCGTAGAATACCGATCTAAAGCCACCACATTCATTAACATAAACTGGATAGGGATCCCGATATGCGCTTGGCCCCGTGTTGCTTCTCAAGGATTTTTGACCGATTCTACAGCTGCACGGATATTCCACCCGTGAGCCTCAAGGAGCGCTCTTGCATATTCTTCGTCACACTCCAGGATAGCACATACAATTCTGACTACGCGAGCCTCAAGCTTAATATTTGTCGGACGGAGATTTATCATCAGATTTTCGTATACCTTGCCGCTCTTTATCATTGTGCAGGTGGTGAGCATATTGAGGACCATCTTGTGAGCCGAGCCTGCCTTAAGACGGGTAGAGCCGGTAATAACCTCAGCGCCCGTATCGGTTACGATGGCAATATCTGCAACCTTCTCAATAGCGGTGTCACTGTTGCTTGAGAGGGATATTGTGAGTGCGCCAGCCGATTTCGCCTCGGTGAGCGCCGCTACAACGTAAGATGCGCCGCCGGCAACGGAAATTCCTACAAGGGTGTCGTTTTCGGATATGCCCACTGCCTTTATGTCATCAACTCCGTTTTCGTATCTGTCCTCGGCGTTTTCGGCGGCATTGAACATACAGTCGGGACCGCCGGCGATTATTCCACGGACGAGCGAGGGCTCAACTCCGAAGGTAGGCGGACATTCCGCCGCATCGAGAACTCCAAGTCTGCCGGATGTTCCCGCACCGATGAAAAAGAGCCTTCCGCCTCTTGCCATTCGCTCGGAAATCCCATCGATTGCCTTTGCAATAGATTCGCGCGCTTCCTCTACGGCCTCTACAGCTCGGTAGTTTTCTTTTGCCATGAGTGTTATCATGTCAAGTGTAGACATCTTGTCAATATGCTTTGTGCGTTCATTTCTCATTTCGGTTTTTAACATAGCTTATCTCCTTGTATCAGTTTGGTTGTTTCGTTGCCGATGCAGTTATCTTGGCGTATTCTAAAAGCAGTCTTTCGCGCATTGCATATGTATAACCGCCGAATGTCTTTACTCCGCCGATTGCGGCACCGAGTATCTGCGGCAATGCCGCAAGATGCAGAGTGGCTCTCTTTGGCAGCTTGGCACGAATAAGCGGTATCATTATATCCGCCTGCGCTTTGATAAGCCCACCGGCGAGAATAACGTTCCCGTCGTAGCTGTATTCTTTCATGGCACGGTTTATAAGGCACGCCAGCCGTTCGGCTGAATTTTCGATTATCCGGGCAGCGATTTTGTCACCCATCTCATAAGCTTCAAAAACGCATTTTGCAAAGGATGCCACATATTCGTTGCCGCCATTATATATCTGCGAAAGCTTGTCGGGCACAGGCGCACCGAGGGCACGTTCAATTATTTTTGTTATAGCCGTACTTTCACCGATCCCGTCATTTTCGGCAAGAGCGGCAACCAATCCGTCATGCCCGATATCATATGCGCTTCCTCCCTGATCAAAAAGGTAGCCCCATCCGCCGATACGGTGCATCGTATCATGACATTTGGCATAAACTGCGGAGCCGGTTCCCGATATTACGGCGATGCAGTTGTCGGATTTTTCCGATGTATATATAACGTTAAGTATATCCGTAGATACTTGGATTTTTGATATTGTCATGTATGTGCTTGAAAGAAATGCTGAAATCGCATCTCGGGTTTCGCAAAGTCCGCAACCTGCGATGCCTGCGTATATTACACTGGCCGTAGGGCATACACGGAGCAGGGCATCGATGCCCTCCCGAAGTACCGCGCAGGCATTTTCAACTCCGCACACGTTGGGGTTAGTGCCCTTCAGAACGACACGGCTGAGAATCTCACCGGATTCGCAGTATAAAAGGAATTCGGTTTTGGTACCGCCGCCGTCAATGGCGATAAGCGTATGTTCGTCATTACCCTTACGTGAACCAAGAAGATCATCCATCGAAACTGAGAGGGCAGATGCGAGCAGGCAAAGATTTTCTACGTCGGGGAAGGATAAACCCGTTTCCCATTTTGAGATGCTTTGCGTTGATATAAAAAGCTTTTTTGCAAGCTCGGTCTGGGTAATGCCGAGTGCCTTGCGGTGAATTCTTATATTTGCCGCCAGATTTGATACTTCGTACATAATTTGTTCTCTCTTCACCTTAATGATATCATATTAACGACTGTTACAATACAATTGTATAATAATTATAAGGTGAATGTCAATAACCTTTTAAGCGATTTTTTAGGAAACGGTTCAACCATAGGGTGAATTAATGCCCTTGGACAGGAGTCAAATTTTGAACAGTTTAACTCATATAAAAGTAGAAACGGTATGACACCGAAATCTTATACCGTTTCTGATTGAAGGCACACCCGATGGGGGGAACCTGCTCTATTGCAGGAATCCCATTTGGGTGCGTTTTACTTTTTTGGTGGCGGCATGCGGAAGGGAAGGCGCGAAGATATAACAAATGTTGCTTGACTTTACGTAAGGTTTGTGATAGACTGTATGTAGGATATTTTTGAGATTGTGGGGGAATTTATGGAACAGAATATATACAACGCATATGTGCGTTTGCTCGAGCGTGAGCTGGTGCCTGCTATGGGATGCACCGAGCCGATCGCCGTTGCATATGCGGCGTCTTGGGCGGCAAGTAAGCTTGGCGTTTTACCGGAAACGGTGGATATCTGCGTCAGCGCAAATATAATCAAAAACGTGAAAAGTGTTATAGTTCCAAATACAGGCGGACTTCACGGTCTTGAAGCGGCTGCCGCGGCAGGTATTATAGCCGGGGAGCCCGAAAAGGAACTGCTTGTTATCAGTAATGTGACCGAAGATGAGCAAGTGAAAATAGCCGAGTATTTGAAGCAGGCAGCGTTCACTGTCAGAGAATCCGAATCCGGTGCGCTGTTTGATATTTTCATCACGCTGACCGGCGGCGGGCATCAGGCGGCTTGCCGTATTGCAGAGGACCATACCAACATCGTTCATATAGAGCGCGACGGAAAGACACTCTACAGCCGCAATACGGAAAACGGTACCGCCGAAAACGTATCGGAGAAAGAGCTGCTGAGCGTGGAGCAAATCGTGGAATTTGCAGATGAGCTGAATATCTCGGACGTAAAACATATCTTCGACAGACAGATCGAATGTAATATGAATATTGCCGAAGAAGGTCTTTGCAATAACTACGGTGCGCGTATCGGACAAGTTATTCTGAAAACCCGTGAAAACGATGTTATTACCCGTGCCAAAGCCTATGCTGCTGCGGCTTCCGATGCACGCATGGGCGGATGTGAAAAGCCGGTGGTTATCAATTCAGGCTCCGGCAATCAGGGAATTACCGCATCGGTGCCGGTAGTTATCTATGCACGTGAGCTTGGTGCTACGGATGAGCAGCTATATCGGGCATTGGCGGTGTCCAATCTGGTGACATTGCACCTAAAGAGCGGTATCGGTCCGCTCAGTGCATACTGCGGCGTTATCAGCGCGGGCTGCGGTGCGGCGGCAGGTATAACCTATCTTTACGGGGGCAAGCTCCGCGAGGTAGCACATACCGTGGTTAATGCTCTTGCAATCAATTCCGGAGTCATATGCGACGGCGCCAAGGCAAGCTGTGCCGCGAAGATTGCTTCGGCGGTGGAAGCGGGTATTCTTGGCATGCAGATGTTCCGTGAGGGAAGCCAGTTCTTTGGCGGTGACGGCATTGTAAGCAAGGGCGTGGAAAATACTATCCGCAATGTCAGCCGTCTTGCCGCACAGGGTATGAGAAAAACTGATGCGGAGATTATTAAGATTATGCTGTCATAAGACGGCAAAGAGCATGTCTTCTGGTGCGATAATATAAATTCAGCTGAAAATTTAGAGGTGCAACATGGAAAAACTTAAAAGAGCGGTACACTTTGACTTTCACACATGTCCCGGCATTGACGATATGGCGTGCGACTTTGACGCAGAGCGTTTTGCAAAGACACTCAAGAATGCCAATGTCGGCATTATCAACGCCACAGCTATGTGCAACATGGGCTTTGCGTATTATCCCACAAAGGTTGGCGTGAAGTATCCGGGACTTGAGATTGACCTCTTCGGTGAAATGGTGAAGGCATGCCGAAAAGAGGGAATTCGCGTTGTGGGATACGTCAGCACGGGACTCAGCCACGAGGTGTACAACCGTCACCCCGAGTGGTGCAGAATAAATGCGGACGGGCAGATCATTTCCGGCGACAGAACGGGCAATTTCTTCCGTACACAGTGCTTTAACACACCGCATACCGACTATATTCTTTCTATCCTCAAAGAAGTGCTCGAATACGATATTTGCGGATTTTTCCTTGATAACGTAATCACATATCCCTGCTACTGTCCTACTTGTACAAAGCTTATGCTTGAAGAGGGAATTGACATAAACGATCCAAAAGCGGTTTACGATTTCTCCTACCGCTCAACAAGAGAGTTTGCCAAGAAGGTCAGAGCGCTCGTTCCGGGGGATAAGTACGTTTATACAAACGGTTTTGACGAGCCGTTTGCGAAGACTCACGGCGAGGTTGAATGTCTGCCGTGCGGCGGCTGGGGATATGATAAATTCTCCTCTGTTACGGCGTATGTACGCAATCAGTATGAGCAGACAACGTATATGACGGGCCGTTTCCAGTGCTCGTGGGGCGACTTTGGCGGATATCGCAGTAAGGCATCGCTCGAGAACGATTTCTTCGATGCGCTGACACACAATTCGCAGGTTTCCGTGGGCGACCACTTTAATCCCAAGGGAGTGCTTGACACCGAGCTTTACGATATGATCGGCGACATTTACGCCAAGATCAAAGCGTATGAGCCGTGGATCGATCCGGCACATTATATTAAAGAAGTGGCAGTCCTTCGCAACTTCACCGACGAATATCGTCGCACATACGATGCCGCGGCGAGAATGCTCGGAGAGCTTAAGTATAACTTCGACGTCATTGACGAGAGCATGGATTTTTCGCCGTACAAGCTGATTATCATTCCTGACAAGACTCGCATGACCGAGAAGATAAAGAATAAGCTTGAAGAATATATGGCAGACGAGCGCCACGCGGTGCTTTCCGCAGGCGAGAGCTTGCTTGACCGTGACCTTAACTTTGTTCCCGGAAAGTATTGGGACTTCCTTGAGTTCTGCGGAATTGACGACACCAAAACGTCCTACTTCAAGTATCCCGACAGAGAGCGCATATACGCCATGTACAACACGGGCACATTCATTAAAACCGCCGAGGAGAACGTGGTTGCAAAGTATATAAAGCCATACTTCACAAAGCATTGGGACGGCAAGCACGGATTTTTCTATACTCCCCCGAAGTGCGAAACCGAGTTTGCGGCGGTTGCACAGCGCGGCAGATGGCGCCATGTTTCGTTTGACATCTTCGAGGCGTACTACAACAGCGGATACAAGGCACACCGCGATATTGTTGAGGATTTTATGCGCGAGTGTATAACCGATCCGTTTATAGATGCAAGAGAGCTTCCCAGCACCTCACGTGCAACACTCACCGGTACTGACGATTACACGCTTCTTCACATCAAGGTTACATATCCCGAGGTTCGCGGACTTGTTGACGTTATCGAGGAGCATGGCATTCTCCCGGAGGGAAGAAAGATACGTGTTCGAGGCAACTTCAAAAATGCGGTTCTGCTTCCCGAAGAAAGCCCGGTTGAGTTTAAGCTTGACGGCGAATATACACAAATAACGCTTCCCGAAATCGTGGGATATTCCATGTTCAGACTCGACAAATAAACACATGGGTGCTGACATGACTAACGTAACGAGAAGTGATATAACTGCCGCAGTAAAGCGGCTGGGCGTGCGCCCCGACGACAGCGTTATTGTTCATTCTTCACTTAAAAGCCTCGGATATGTTGAGGGCGGCGCGGATGCCGTTATCGACGGTCTGCTTGATGCGCTGTGCGAGGGAACGCTCATATTCCCGACGCTGTGTCAGCGTGACTGGGAACATGTCTACAAGAACTGGCATATGGACGCGGATTCTGACGTGGGATACATAACCAACGTTTTCAGAAAGCGAGAGGGCGCGCTTCGAAGCGACCAGGCGACTCACTCCGTGGCAGCGATAGGCAAGGATGCGAAATTCTTCACCGAAACGCACGGCATTACGGGAAAGCGTATCGGTATTTTCGGCGACACTCCGTTTGCCGCGGATTCACCGTGGGAGAAGATGTATGAAAAGAACACCAAGGCGATAATGATTGGTGTTAACATGGAGTCGTGCACATTCCGCCACTATGCGGAGTATGTTTACGTGAACAGCGTGCTCGATAAAATTGGCGACTCGGCGGAGCATGCGAAAATGCGCGAGCATGTATGGCTGTACGGCGGAAAGTCCGGCGTGTGGCCGTGCATTGAGAGCGCACCGCTTACCGCGGCGATGACCGTGCAAGGACTTGTTACGGATACAACGTGCGGCGACGCTGTATTGACCTGCGTATCCTGCCGCGACTTCGTGGATGCGTGCATTGACGCTATGGCAAACGTCAGGGAAGAGTATATCCTTGATTATAACAAGAGCTACAATGACGAGCGCCATGACGTGTACGCATGGCTTCGCAAAGCCCGTGAGATTATGCTCGATAGCGGCAAATAACTTAAATGCGGAGGAAATAGATTATTATGTTTGATGTAGAAAAAATAAAAAACGAATGTGTTGAATGGATACGCGATTTTTTTGAAAATAACGGTAAAGGCTGTAATGCGGTTGTTGGTATTTCAGGCGGCAAGGACAGTTCTATTGCGTCGGCTCTATGCGTAGAGGCACTCGGCAAAGACCGCGTTATCGGAGTTTTGATGCCGCAGGGAGAACAGCATGATATTGATAAGGCATACATGCTTGTAAATCACCTTGGGATTCGTCACTACGTTGTAAATATAAAAAATGCCGTGGATGCAGTTATCGGTGAAATGCCGGGGGAGATTGAAGTTACAGCCCAGACAAAGCAAAATCTTCCGCCGAGAATAAGAATGTCTGTACTTTATGCGATATCACAAAGCTGCAACGGCCGTGTATGCAACACGTGCAATCTTTCTGAAGATTGGGTGGGATATTCCACACGTTACGGCGATTCTGTGGGCGATTTCTCGCCGCTCAGCAGTTTAACGGTAACGGAAGTCAAAGAAGTCGGCCATTTGCTTGGACTGCCTGCGGAGCTTGTTGAGAAGGTTCCGATTGACGGACTTTCAGGTAAAACCGATGAGGAGAATCTCGGATTTACCTATGCCGAGCTTGATAAGTATATCCGCACCGGAGCTATCAAAGACAAGGCTAAAAAAGAGCTTATAGACAGAAAACACAGCGCCAATCTTTTCAAACTCCGTTTAATGCCTGCTTTTGATGCCCAAATCGAAGTTAAAGCATAATCATTTCACAGTAACATAAAAACCACCCTTAAGGGTGGTTTTTTAGATTGCATTTTAGTATTTTCTGTACATAAGGTACATAATACCTGCCAGAGCAAGAAAGAACAGTCCCGAAAAAACGAGAAATCCAAAACGGATTTTCTTATCCGCCTTACTTAGCCTGTAATCATAGAAGGTCGGATACTTTTTTGTACTTTTCTTTCTGAAAAAATCAAAGAATGAATCCATGCCGTATATCAGCATATCAAATGTTCCCTCATTGCTGGAGAACACTAACAGACCGGCACCTGTAATCACAACGCCTGCCACAAAAAACGCATCTGTTAAAATGTGGAAGATCACTTGGGGACTTGTTTGCGTGAAGATATCCTTTGACCAGATTATCATCCCCACGATAAAGAAGCCGATAGCAAGAGTGATTACGTATTTCCAAAGTTTCTTCATTTTGCAGAGCCTTCGTATTCCTTCTGGTACTTTTCGAACTCTTCGGTGTTGCAGAGAACGAAGTGACCGGGATAAACCTCATGCATTGTGGGGGCTTCCTTGGAATAATCATGGTCAAGCATAGGATTGTACACAATTCTGGTGCGATTCTTCTCTGTGATTGGGTCCGGAAGAGGAATTGCAGAGAGAAGGGAACGTGTATACGGGTGGAAGGGATGGGCGAAAAGCTCATCACTTGTTCCAAGTTCTACAATTTTACCGAAATACATAACTGCGATTCGAGTAGAGAAGTATTTCACCACCGCAAGGTCATGGGCGATGAACATAATTGTCAGACCCATTTTCTGGCTGAGGTCATTAAGCAGATTAATAACCTGTGCCTGAATGGAAACGTCAAGCGCGGAGATAGGCTCGTCTGCGATGATGAGTTCCGGATTCATGACAACGGCACGTGCAATTCCTATACGCTGACGCTGACCGCCGGAGAATTCATGCGGGTAACGTGAAGCATGCTCTTGCACAAGTCCAACAGTTTCCAAAATCTTGTAAACCTGCTCGTCAATATACTTCTTGTCTTTTATGCCTCGGATAACCAAACCTTCGGCAATGATATCGCGTACGGTCATTCGGGGGTCAAGGGAAGCGATAGGATCCTGGAAGATCATCTGAATCTCGTTAGTAAGCTTATTCTGTCCCTTTGTACGTGACCATTTTTTGTGATCGGCAATAGCAGATTTGATTTCGGCTTTGTTATCGGCAATTATCTTGTCAAATTCAGTTTTATTGAGATTACCTTCTTTGAAATCTTTCTTCGCTTTTTTGATTGCATCCTTATAGCTGCGTGTACCTGCGCAGATGCGCTCACCTTTGTAGTATACGGAACCGCCTGTAATATCATAAAGACGAATGATAGAACGACCGGTGGTTGTTTTTCCGCATCCTGATTCACCAACAAGACCGAAAACTTCGCCCTTGTAGATATCAAAGCTTACGTTGTCAACTGCTTTAAGTTCACGCTTTCCGAGCTTGAAGTACTGACAGAGATTTTTAACACTTAACAGAACTTTCTTTGTATCGTTTGATGACATATTATTCTCTCTCCTTCTTCAAGCGTTCAATGCGGTTCCGAATAAGCTCAGGCATTTCAACCTTCGGAGCGTTGGGATGCAGGAGCCATGTTGCTGCATGATGGGTGGGGGTGACCTCAAACAGAGGCGGCTCGATTTCAAAGTCGATCTCAAGCGCATATTTGTTTCTCGCCGCGAAAGCATCTCCCTTAGGAGGATAAATCATATTAGGCGGAGTGCCGGGGATAGACTCAAGTTTCTCTGTTGTATGAAGGTCGGGCATACTGCTGAGCAGTGCCCATGTGTAGGGATGTGCAGGCTCGTAGAAGATTTCTTCTGCTGTGCCGTATTCCACAATCTTGCCGGCGTACATAACTGCGATTCTGTCGGCCATGTTTGCAACGACGCCCATGTTGTGTGTGATAAAGATAACCGAGAGATTTCTATCTTTCTTGATGACATTGATAAGCTCAAGTATTTGCGCCTGAATGGTAACGTCGAGAGCTGTGGTAGGCTCATCGCATATGAGAATGTCGGGGTTTGCGGAAAGGGCAATAGCGATAACGATACGCTGTCTCATACCGCCGGAGAATTCAAAGGGATACTGATTAAAGCGTGTGGTGGGCTCGGGGATACCGACTTCCTCCATGAGCTTGATAGCCTTTGCCTTTGCGATTCTCTTGTTCATCTTAACAACCAGCTTGGATGCCTGATCCTTGAGGAAGTCAATGATCTCCAGAACATGAGCGTTGGCATTAAATTCTGCGGTATGCTCAATATTCTCGTTATAGTGGTTAAGAAGATTTTCAAGAACAAGACATATATTGCTAAGCTTAAGATCAAGATCGATTACAACCTGCGGAGCGAGTACCCAATCGGGAGTCTGTCCTTTAGCGCAAGCTGCATCGTATTTTGCTTTGTTTTTGAGATATTTCTTTTCTTCGATGGGGTTTCTCTTTGCGCCGGCAAAGTATTCACGGATAGAATTCTCAAGCGCAGACGGGAAAACGTACTCAATGCTTTCCTTTTTTACATTCAAACGGTCTATTGCTCCGAGTACTTTTTCGCTTAAATGCTTCTGGATATCCTTTGCCTTTGCTTCTTCAATATTTCCGGACTTGAAATAATCAAGTGCGCTCTGAAGCTCGGGGATACACTGCTTCTTTTTCTCAATAGACTTATTATGGGAATGTAACACGCCCTTTTCAGACATTGCGATGAAGTCGAGCATGAAGTCCTTATCCAAAAACTCACGCGTAAGGATGTTCATCTCATGAACTGAGGTCCACTTAAGATCAGAAGGCTTTGCTGTGATATAGTATCCGAGGGTGAAGAAGTTTGGTTTTTCCATTGCAAGAGCTTCTTTTACAAGCTCGTGCATCTTGCGAAGCTCGTCCGCTGCTTTTGCGTGGTCAACCTTTTTGCCCTGGGAAATGAGGGCGTTAAGCTCTGCTACAGCAGCATCGGATTTTTCATCTTTTTTGATGATATACTCATTGAACGAGAGCGTGAGCAGCTTTTTAAACTTCTTGAGTTCTGCGGTGAGGTCAAAATTCTTCTTTTTCTCAATCATGAGAAGTGCGTTTTCAATGTCAACGTCAAGCTGCATAGCGTTTCCGTATGCTTCGTTGAATTCACGCTCGATTTTGGTCGCCTCAACGCAGAATGCATCAAATTTTGCGAGCTTCTCGGTAACTCCACCCATTTCATTTGCAGAGTCGGCAGTCATGCCTGCTGCGGTGGCTGCCTCGTTTATGCTGTCACCAAGCTTTTTGAGCATTGTATTGAATGAGTTTCTGGCGTTTTTCTTACCGGTTTTAGCCTTAAGAATCATTGCCTCGGTCAACTGCTGACCGACACGCATGATAGGGTTAAGGCTTGACATAGGATCCTGGAAGATCATGGCTACCTTGTCGCCGCGGAGCTTGTGGAAGTCATCTTCGGAAATTTTCAGAAGATCCTGACCGTCATAACGGATCTCACCGCCCTCGACAATAGAGTTTCCCGCAAGGATACCCATAATGGCTTTACTGGTTACGGATTTACCGGAACCGGATTCGCCAACGATTGCGAGCGTTTCTCCCTTGTACAAATCAAAAGATATATTACGAACGGCTTTCAGAATACCACCCTGGGTACGGAAGGATATCTGAAGATTTTTTACTTCTAATTTCTTATCCATAATTTTAACCGTTCCTTTCTGCTGTTGTCATGTCAGCGTTAATTGTAATTTTCATATTCATCATTCCTCCGTGCCTCTGAGTGAAGGATTGAATGCATCACGCAGACCGTTACCGAAGAGGTTGAAGCAGAGCATGAGCAAGCTGATAAAGATAGCGGGGAAGAGAATCATATGAGGATAGGTGAACAAGTACTGCTGACCGGTTGCAAGAAGCGTACCGATACTTGTCATATCACCGGTATTAAGGTTAATAATATTAAGATAGCTTAAGCTTGTTTCCGAGAAGATAACGCCCGGAATAACGAGGACACTGCTCGTGATAAGAGTTCCTATAGCGTTGGGGAAAATGTGCTTAAACATAATGCGAGAGTCTTTTGCGCCGAGGGTTCTCGCAACCAGAACGTATTCCTGGTTCTTGAAGCGGTAGAACTGCATACGGGTTCTTCCAGCCATACTTGTCCATCCTGTTAAGAAGAACGCGATAAACAGAATGACAACATGGGATACATTGAAATGGTAGCGCAGAAGCGTGATAACGATAACAAACGGGATGGATGCAAGCAGGTCAACGATTCGTTCCATGATAAGGTCGACCTTGCCGCCGTAATAACCTTCAATAGATCCGTAGATAGCACCGACAAACAGGTTAACCGATGCAACAATTACAGCGAGGATAAATGAGAAGCGTGCACCGCTTGCGAGGCAGGTGAAAAGATCCTTACCTGCATTATTTGTGCCGAGAAGGAAGTTAGGTTCGGCGATTCCGTCGTTTCTGTGCTGGTAAATATAGTACTCACGGTAGTCAACGCGTACTTCCCACATTCCGCCGGACTTCGGTACGCCATAGTTGTAGAGCTTGCTGTCGCCTTCCCAGTACATTTTGCTGGTGTAGTTGTCAGTGCCGTCATTTGCCAGATAAATAGGTGTGAAGTTGCCGTTTTCGTCGTAGACGACGGCGGTTTTTCTGCCTGCTCCCAACGTGGTTTCGTACCAAATGTTAGCATTTGTTTTATCCTGTTCAGCTTCGGGGCGAAGCTTGGGATCGGTTATAGGGAAGAGCACCTGAACATTATTCTCATCCTGATATTTCTGAAGTTCAAGATACTGTTCAGTGTTTAAAAGCTGATATTTTACGCCTACAGCATTGTAGGTGTCAAGACGGAAGGAATAAAGGGTGTTTGTTTTACCCATATACTCTTCTTCAACAACTTTAACGTCGCTCATTACAACGGTACGTCCGGTTTCTTCCTCGATACCGCGATAGAGATCATAAGTTGCTTTGTTTACTTCTTTTCTCTGACCGCCGTCCCAGAAGGGAATGCCCATATCATAGAAAAACTTGTTTTTTGGGAGCACATAAGCGTAATTGTTGTCTTCGTAGGACACAGTGAACGGGGAAACTATGGGACCTATAATAGCAAACAGAATCAAAATACCTATGATTACTGCGGCAAGAATAGACGCTTTATTTTTTGCAAAGCGGTGGAGAGCATCACGGAAATAGGTGACAGGCTTTGTTTCAAGTTTTTTGTCATGGAGATTGCCGTCTGTTTTGCGGAAAACGAATTTTTCGCTTGAAATCTTATAATCCTGAGCCTTCATTTATTTCGCCCCCATTCTGATTCTCGGGTCTATGACACCGTACGAAAGGTCAATTACCAGACCTGCCGCCAAACCTACAAGCAGATAGAAAGCGGACAGCATCATAAAGAAGTCATAGTCTTTGGCATTGATAGCGGAAAGATAAAGTCCACCAACACCGGGAACCGAGAAAATATTTTCAATAACAAGTGAGCCGGAAAGTACGCTGACAAATTCGCCGATAATAGACGGGAAAATCGGTACCATGGAGTTACGCAGAGCATGACGAACGGTTGCCTGGGACTTGGTAAGTCCTTTTGTTCTTGCCAAAAGCATAAATTCGCTTGTCAAAACCTCAGTAAGCTCCGCACGGGTAAAACGTGCGTAACCGGCGATAGAACCGAAGCACATACTGAACACCGCAGGAAGCATTGATAAGAACATTTCCTTGTTAAAATACAGTGGCCAGTTGAATGTTCCGGGGGTATATACCAAATTCTTTTCGGGATATGCTTTGATTATATCCGCAAAAGACGCAATATTCAAAGGTAAGGCATCCATCTTAAAGCATACCAGATACAAAAGTAGGGATGCGTATACAAACGACGGAACCGATATTACTACCATAACAGCGGTACTGATAAGGTGGTCCTGCCATTTATTTTTCTTAAGTGCTGCAAAGATTCCAAGTGCAATACCGACGGGAATTGCAATCAAGGAAGAATAAATATTGATAAGAATTGTAGGAGGAAGCTTTTCGATGAAGATATTCCATACATTCTGACCGCGGTATTCGGGCATTCTGAAGCCGACGCCAAAGTCACCGTCGAAAATAATTCTTCTGATGTACAGAACAAGCTGTTCTGGAATAGGCTTGTCGTAACCTCTTGCCTTGAGCTGAGCTGTGATTTTAGCGGTATCCTCGCCGAAACCAACCGAATAGTCAATAGGAAGAAGCTTGATTAAAACAAAGCATGTTACAAAAATGATAGTAAAAGTCATGATCATCAGACCTATTCTTTTACAAATATATTTGAACATATACATTTTTGTGATCTCCTTTATTGTTATGATGAATAACTATTTTTGCGGAAAAAACTGCATGGAAATGGCTTTTTCCGCAAAAATAGCCATAAATCAGCATTTCCTTAAAGAACCAGCAAAGAGGGATAGTGTGTACTATCCCTCCTTGCCGTAAAGATGTCAGACGATCAATTATTTGTAGTTCAGTTCGCCGTCGTACTTAGCAACCTCTGCTGCCCAGCCTTCGTCGTCGAAGTTGAAGGTCATATACTTGATTCCGCCGTAGCTCATGAAGGTATTGTATTCATAAGTTACATAGTCAACCTTATAGGAGAGCAAGGATGCGCTGAAGTTGTTGTAGAGAGGTACAGTGTAGTAAACCTTCAGAACTTCCTTCTCAAGCGCTGCGATGAGCTGGAGTCTCTGGGACTGCTCAAGAGCGGTTGCGCTCCAGTCATACTTTGCGTCGGTTGCGCCGTTAAGGCAATCATACCACTCAAGAAGAGTCATTGTTTCGGTAATATCAGCTCCGTTTTCGCCAACACCCTTCATGGTGAATTCCATTGTTACAGTGTCAGTTGCCCATGCCTTGGAGTACATGTAGTCGGGGCTGAGGTAAGCGAGGAGGAAGTAACCGGGATCCCAAGCTGCGCCGGTCCAACCGCCCATACATACGTCATATGCGCCTGCACGGAAGTCGTTTGCCCAAGCATCGCCGAAGTCCTTGGTTTCAAATTCAATTCTGCCCTCGAGAGGAGTGCCTACAACAAGCTCTTTCCAAGCGTTTGCGATGTAGTCGAATCTTCTCTGAACGGTTTCGTTGATTGCGCCGGAACCGAAGGTGAGCATAACCTTATCGGTTTCCTTGATGTCGCCTGCTGCGAGTGCTTCGTTGTAAGCCTTGGTTACAAGCTCTCTTGCAGCAGCAAGGTCGTAACCGGTGATTGCATCAACTGCAGCATCGAGATCAGCATAGTCAGCAACGTTTACATTGTAGATGTCGCAGAGAACCTGCTTAGCAGCATCACTGTTTCTGTATGCGCCGCCGTTCTCAACGTCGTAGTAGTGCATGGAGTTGAACAGACCGAAGCCCTCAAGAGAAGAGGTTGTGGTCTTGGTTGCAAAGTCATTTCTGTTGATAGAAAGGGAAAGAGCCTTTCTGAAGTCGAGGTAACCGAGGAGAGACTTGTTTACGCCCTCTGTTTCGCGAGCCTTGAGCTGCTCAATATTGGACTGGAGCTGGAGAGAACCAACGAAGTCATCGGGAGTGAAGTATGCGCGCTCGCTGCCCTTATAGTCGTCAGCAACAGTTACGTCGATGCCGATGCCGTCGATCTCACCTGCGAGGAACTTGAGCCATGCAGCATTCCATTCCTTGATGGTGTCGCAAACGATTCTGTCGGTCTGATAGAGACCTTCGTTTTCTTCGAGAGCGTAGCCGTACCAGTTTTCGTTTCTAACGAGAACGTACTGCTTACCGGTCTGGAAACTTTCGAGCTTGTAGGGACCCCAGCTTGCAGTGGTTTCTACGCTGGAGTTGTAGTTGGAAGTCCAAAGGGTGGTGCCTTCGGAGGGAGCGATCTTGCAAGCTTCAAACTTTTCCTTGTGAACAAGGGGAAGAGAAGCCATGTTGTATGCTGCCTGATAGGAGAGCGATCCATCATCCTTAAGCAGAGGCAGGGACTTAGCGAGAACGAGAACGAGCTCATACTCTGTGTCGCCTACAAAGATACCAACGTCTGCGAAGTCAACTGCTTCGTAGGTGTAGTTGTAAACCATATAGTAGGGAACATTTTCGGGAGGCTCATGACCCCAGTCATCGGTGTCGATAAGCTTTGTAACGAGGGCGATCGTTTCATCAGTAACAGCTACATAGCCGTTTGCATCTGCGAGAGCTTCGAGCGCTGCAAATGCTTCAGCATCCATGTAACCGGAATAATCGGTAACTGTGCTTCCGCTGCACCAATCAAGAGGAGTGGTGAGAGCGAAGTAAATTTCCTTACCGTCGGGCTGAGTGTATACACCGTCTTCACCCTTGATGAGATCAGCTACGGTGTACTTGCCGGACTGGCTGTTATCTACATATGTTGTAGAACCCTGATTTACGTAGTTCTGCGCGTTTACAATAACGGTAGCACCTGCGTAGAAGGAGTCAGCACGGTAGTTTTTGAAGAGAGGATCAAGCTGCTGCTGCATGGTCCATACGAAGTCTTCAGCCTTGATGGGAGTTCCGTCGTCCCACTTGAGGTCTTCGCGAAGGGTGATCTTATAAGCATAACCCTTACCGCCTTCGGGAACGCCCCATTTTTCGCCGACATAATCAGCGGAAACGTCCTCGAGCTTGGTAGCTGCATCGTATTTCATAACGAATTCGCCGGGAAGGATCTCACCGTTCTCATCGAACTTGAAGTCGTATGAGAAGAAGGAGCTTCCAATGTAGCTCATAATCTGGGTGTCGTTGTTGTCCTGATAGGTCAACTCGTTCCAGTTGGAGGGGGAAAGTGCTGTGTAAGTGTTGTAGGTGTAGGTCTTATCATCATTGATTCCGACCTGGTCATCCGGTTTACAGGATGCAAAGGGCACCATTACTGCCAGAGCAAGAAGTGCCGCAAGAATGCGCTTTGTGGTTTTCATACTTTTTTCCTTTCATAAAATAATTTTTCATTGAAATATGAATGCAGATCGCCACATATATTATACAACACAAAAACAAATAAAGCAATACAATTCATGGATTGTTAACATATTCACATAAGAAAATCCATGGTTTTTACTCGTTTTTTGAAACAATTTCTTGTTTTTTTCTCACCATAAATATAAACTCTGCTACCATTGCTCTCTTTTGCGGTTTATTTGCCTCACTGTACATATTATTACGCTAATATTATACCGCGAAAAGTTAAAAAAATGTAAAGAATGTTTTGAGGATATTGTTATTTGGCGTAAAGTAGTGTATCATGTATGTATACTATAATTATTAAGAGGTGTGACTTATGAGCAAAAGCGTACAGGAAATTATGGCAATGATCCGCGAGAACGGTATCAAGATGGTTGACTTTAAGATGGTTGACATCAACGGTCAGTACCGTCATGTAACTATTCCCGCACAGAATTTCTCTGAAGAAACAATGAAAAACGGTATCGGTTTCGACGCTTCCAACTACGGTTATGCAGTGGTTGAGAAGAGCGACATGGTATTCATTCCCGATCCCGACACCGCAGTTATCGATCCCTTCTGCGACATCCCCACTCTTTCGATGACCGGTAATGCAATGATCATCGACACTCCCGAAAACCGTCCTCTGCCCCAGTATCCGCGTAACATCGTTCGCGCGGCTGTACAGCAGATGAAGGACAGCGGCGTGGCTGACACGATGCTTATTCTTCCCGAGTTTGAGTTCTATCTTTTCGACTATGCAGGCTGGGAAGTAAGCGGACGCGAGATCAGTGCTACCATTGATGCAAAGCAGTCCTACTGGAACAGCGCTACCGAGGGACTCGGCGTGGTAGTTCCCAAGCAGAAGAACTATCATATTGCAAAGCCGTTTGACATTTCCTACGAGTGCAGAAGCGAAATGTGCATGCACATGCAGGATGCAGGAATTGAAATCAATTATCATCATCCCGAGGTTGCGGCATCCGGTCAGTTTGAGATCGAGCCCCAGCTTGGCGAGATTGTACACATGGCTGATGCAACCATGATGATCAAGTACATCATTCACAACACTGCGCTTAAGTACGGCAAGACTGCAACATTCATGCCCAAGCCCATTTACGGCGAGGCAGGAAGCGGTATGCACGTTCACATGCTCCTTATGAAGGACGGCAAGCCGGTATTCTCCGATGATAACGGATATGCACACCTCAGCGAAACCGCACACTACTTCATGGGCGGACTTTTAAAGCACATTGCATCTCTCTGTGCTCTTACCAACCCCAGCACCAACTCCTTCAAGCGTCTTGTTCCCGGATTCGAGGCTCCCGTAACCGTTGGTTACGCAACCTCC
>JAZTXD010000093.1:0-4911 GCA_045636265.1 Candidatus Flemingiibacterium sp. | reverse complement strand
TACCGCCACCCTCCCCCGAGGGAGGGCAAAAGCAGGCTTCCCTTGGGGGAAGCTGTCGCCGTTAGGCGACTGATGAGGGTTCATCACCTATACCGTATCGGCGATACGCCGAAATATCTTTTAAACACACGCGAAAAATAGCTGTAGCTCTCGTATCCGAGCGCCTCGGCAACATCTGTGAGTGCAATCTCGCCGCCCTCTATCATGTTCCGCGCCAGAAGCATACGCCGCTCGTTCACGTAATCCATTACAGACTTCCCCGTTTCGCGCTTGAAAATATGCGATATGTAATCGTTTGACAGATGAACCGCCTTGCCGATATCGGTAAGGCTTATTTTTTCGGTAAGATTTTCGTCGATATATTTGAGCACCGCTACAACATTTTTGTCACTGCTCGGGAGCGATACCGCGTCGAGCAGTTCAAACAGAATGCAGTTTAAAATGTTCGCGGTCTTCTCATGCGAGTGGTAGAATGATGAAATGTGCTGTTCCGAGAATACGCAAACAAGCGCACGTATCTCCTCGGTTATAACATTGCGGTAAAAAAGTCCACCCGGCAGAACGCCGTCATCGTAAGCCCTGAAATTGAAGCTTACATAGTGCACGTCGGACACCCCGAGACTGCGTGCACGCCGTGTCCCCGGCGGCAGGAGAATAGCATCGTTCTCGCGTATCGTTATATCCTTGCCGTTTACCGTGTATTCAAGCTGTCCCTTCAGGACAAATGTGAGGTCAAAGTAATCTATCACCGCTGTGTTTATGCGTGTGCATATTTTCGGTGATACGTTGCAGAAATGAAGAAGCTCGCTTACTATGTATTTATCCATACCGTCACCTCAAAAAAGCGGAAAAGTGAAAATTACAGTAAACCGCCGCAGTATCGTGCATTGCCTACTGTGCGGTATATATGGTATAATCAGTATAACACCAAATGACAGAAATGTCAAATATTTTTTCGGGAGGATCAACATGAAAACATTATTTGCAGCAGATATCTGCCCCACCGTCCACACAGAATCATATTTCGCGTGCGGTGATACACAAGCGCTTTTCGGCGACACAATCCCGCTCTTCCACAGCTGTGACTTCACTTTCGCAAATCTCGAATGTGCAATCACAGAGCATGATGTTGGAATAAAAAAATTCGGTCCCTGCCTTAAGGCACCGCTCGGAACCGCTGACGTACTCAAGGATTTGAAGCTCTCCCTTGTGGGAATCAGCAACAACCACGTTTTTGACTTCGGAAAGAAGGGTGCGCTTGACACAATCGCTGCTCTTAACGAAAAGGGGCTTCCCTACACGGGATTCGGTGACAACTACGAGAATTCGAGAAAGAACTACTATTTTGAGAAAGACAGCGAGAAGATCTGCATCGTCGCAGTGTGTGAGCATGAATATTCCTACGCGCTCGAGGACAGAATGGGCTCCCGTCCGTTTGACGAGTTTGAAACTATCGAGGATATCCGCGAAGCAAAGGCAAACGCCGACCGCGTTATCGTTGCTTACCACGGCGGCAAGGAATATTGCGAATATCCCTCTCCGCGTCTTATGCGTGCCTGCCGCGCTATGGCGAGAGCGGGTGCCGACCTTATACTCACACAGCACACCCACTGCATCGGTACATACGAAAAATACGGCGACTCTCACATAGTTTACGGCCCCGGCAATTTCAACTTCGTAAAGCCGGAAAACGGCCCCATGTGGGAAACCGGTCTTGCCGTAATCTATGACACCAAGACAAATGAGATCGAATTTATCCCCGTAAGAACAGGCGAGCACGGAATAAGTCTTGCCAAGGGCGAGGATAAGGAGCAGATACTCGCCGGATTTGCAAAGCGCAGTGAAACCATTCAGAATGGCAAGTGGCGCGACGGCTGGCGCGAGTTCTGTTTCTCCGAGAAGAACACCCGTTGCTATCTTTCCGCTATCAAGCGTGCTTGCGTTGATGGTGCGACGGAGGAGGACAACCACCTCTTCGCACATTACCTTGACTGCGAGGCGCACTCTGACGTGTGGCGCGAGTTCTTCCCCACATACAATATGACAAACGAAAAAGATTAAAGAAAAATGCCCTGACCTTTTTGGTCAGGGCTAATCTTTTTAGTGGCAGCTGCCGTTTTCGCAGCCGGTCTTCTTTACGAAGGACTCGCAGTCAACGCACTGGCACATTGTGGGGTTAGCTTCGTGAGTTGCAACACGAATCTTGTTGAGGGTGCAGTAGTTCTCATTGCCGCAGTGATACTCGCACTGCTTTACCGAACATTCAATGGAGGGGTTGGGAGATTTGTAATCCATAATCTGAAACCTGCCTTTTCTTAATTTAAGCCGACATATCGGCTTCAACATTATTCTTTGCAAAAGCAGGCTCTGTTAGTCAGGTATTATTTGGAAATTTTGAGAGTATGTATTTTTCCCGAAGTATGTGTGCCGCGCCGTCAAACGCAGTTCGGCAGGAACCAGTTCGCTCAACTATTATTTGAGGAACACCGTCCTCGCAAATATCAAGTTTCACAAGATCATCTTCAAACGATGCGCACATCTCGCCGTCATCGCACGCAATATGCACAAGCTCGGGATCAAGCAGTCTGCGCAGCTCAAAAAGCCGCTCACACAGACTGTCAGACGACGGAATAAATGCAGAGATATCCCCCGCCGCACCGTGAGCACCGTCGTACGTTTTTCCGCCCTGCATAATGAGTCCGCTGACCTTGCCGTCAGCGCTCACGTGCGCGAATATTGCCGTTTTACTGTATTCAAAGCGCTTTGAGCTTGCATATGCAAAAGCTCGCTCGCGCCCGATAATAAGCTCCGGTTCATTTCCGAGAAGCGCGGAAAGCTCATCTCGCCATTTGGCAGTTTCCCCGTCAGGCACAATAAATGCGACACCGATAATATCCCCTCGTCCTGCTTCAAAAAGACTTGTAAAGCACTGCGTCATGAGGGTTGGAATATCCTCTCCGGTATGCTCGGATATAATATCAAGGGTGATATCAAGCGCGTAGGCTTTTATATTATCACCGATGTCAATGAGCATCATGCCTGCCGTTTCGGTGAGTGAGCACACGCCGAATTTGCGTCCGACACCGCCAGAGCTCATCTTTTCTTCCGTAACAATGCCTGCCGACACAAGGCGCTCCACCGCTTTTCCCACAGTCATAAGACTGAATCCGGTGAGCCTTGAAAGCTCGGCACGGTTTATTTTGCCAGCCTCGGCAATAGCTTCAAACAATATAAGTGTGCTGTTCATACGCGCCCCCCTATCTGAAAGTGATACTGTAAAAATATTATACACAAAAGCGCATATTTTGTCAATACTGTCGGGATAGGAACAGCCGCATCCGAAGATGCGGCTAAATAACGACAACTTTATTCTTTGTAATGAAACCAAGTTACTAATCTACGTTCCAGCTAACTACAATTTTACTATCTTTACTGTAAATAATTGTTCCGGCAAACGTTCCAATGGGTAGTTGCTCGTTTCCTGAATAGGTATCATACCGATTCCCATAATCAGGATATCTAACCAATAGCTTGTTTCCATAATTATCGACGAGATATACGTTATGATAAAATGAATCCTTTTGATAATCATCATGCGTAAATTCGCCGGTATATGAAATATATTGCTCGTTACTTATATCCATATCCAGTTTGTGCTGATAACTAATATAATTGACAATATATCCAAGCATAACAATACACAGCGCACAGATAATCAAAGTAACTATTACTTTGTTAGGAAAGTTAAAGGATCTATATCTTGATATTGCTACAGCTAAAAGAATTGCTACCAAAACAGATACAATAGCAATGATAACCCCAAATTCTTTTTGTTCATATTCTATAACTTTTTCCAACACCAAAGAAAATTGTTTATCCATATGTGCTCCTTTGCAAAACGCCGATAGTGATCTATGTGAGATAATTACTCCCAATTACTTTGTGTGTTCCCGACGACCAAAAGCCTCCCTACGAGAGGGAGGTGGCACGCGAAGCGTGACGGAAGGAGCCTCCGCAACCATATGGTACAGCTAATATATCGTTTACGCCCTCTCCCTCACCCGACTTCGTCGGGAGCTCCCTCCCAGAGGGAGCCTTATTGAAGCGGCGTCTATGTGGGATCATTATGTCGAATCGGTACAATAATTATACTGGATTTAACTTAAAATGTCAATACTGCGGACGATATTTCCGTTGTGGTCGTATGAATATTTGTAATGAGCGGTAAGAGTGTCATCAGCGTTGTACCACTTTTCGGTTATGAGATGACCGAGGCTGTTGTAGGTTGCCTTCATGTAGTCGCCGTTAGCGTAGGTGATCTGCTTGAGTCTGCCGTTGCCATCCTTGTAGGTGTAGGTTGCAAGAGGCATTGTTCTGCCGACAACATCGATGCTTTCAAGCTTGTGGAATGCGTTGTAGCCGAGCGCGTAACCCATACAGTCGCCGCGCTCAATAGCGGTAAGGTTGTCGAACGCATCGTAGGTGTAATCTACCGTAGCGAGGGTGGTGTTTGCGGAATCTTAATAAAAGCCCCCTGTCAGACTTATTCTTAAGCCTGACAGGGGGCTGGATATTCCATTATCGCTCTGCAAATAAAAGCACGAGATTATCTACCAGAAAGCATCGCGTTTAGCGAGAAAACACGAAATTTGCTGGTAATTAGCACAGCTTTTAAGATTGACTATTAGGGAATTGAAAAGTGCTGATTATCTATTGATAATTCTGTGGCGTTGATTAACAATGCTGTTTCCCAAATTTCAATAGCGACATTATAGTCCATTGGATACCGATTCAGCCAATCGTCCTCTGTCTTTGTATCAATTTTTTCAAAAGTAATAGATGTTAACTCATAATAATCACAGTCAGGAAAACTATATATTTGGCTATCCTTTGGCTTTTCAATCCACAAGA
>JAZTXD010000092.1:0-2316 GCA_045636265.1 Candidatus Flemingiibacterium sp. | reverse complement strand
CCTTGGGAGCATTGAGGCCTGTGCCTACTGCGGTACCGCCGAGTGCAAGCTCGTAAAGGGGCTTAACAGCGAGACGGAGAAGCTCAACGTCGCGCTCGAGAGAGGAACGCCAGCCGCTGATCTCCTGGCTGAACTTGATGGGAGTAGCATCCTGAAGGTGAGTACGTCCGCTCTTTACGATGCCCTCGTTCTCAGCCTCAAGGCGCTTGAAGGTAGCGATAAGCTCCTCAACTGCGGGGATAAGCTTATCCTCGATTGCAATAACAGCGGAGATGTGCATTGCGGTGGGGAAGGTATCGTTGGAGGACTGGCTCATGTTGATATCATCGTTGGGATGAGTGAGTTCCTTCCCGGCAATCTGGTTTGCGCGGTTTCTGATAACTTCGTTGGAGTTCATGTTGGACTGTGTACCGGAACCGGTCTGCCAAACAACGAGCGGGAAGTGATCGGAAAGCTTGCCTGCGATAACCTCATCGCAAGCCGCACTGATTGCGTCGAGCTTTTCTTTAGTCATCTTTTCGGGCTTGAGCTCATAGTTTGCCATAGCGGCAGCCTTCTTGAGTATGCCGAATGCGTGAATGATCTCTGCAGGCATTGTTTCGATGCCGACACCGATCTCAAAGTTTTCATGGCTTCTCTGGGTCTGTGCTGCCCAAAGCTTGTCGGCGGGAACTTTCATCTCGCCCATAGAGTCGTGTTCAATACGGTATTCCATGTTTTGCGCCTTCCTTTTATATTACAATATTCTTAATTATATCCTTGAGGCAGTTTGCACTGTGCTGAAGCTTTGCAACTTCATCGTCGGTAAGGGGAGTGAGGATCTTTCCGTGTGCACCCTCGCGTCCGACAATGGAAAGCACAGACAGACATACGTCGTCAATATCATATTCGCCGTGCATCATGGTGGAAACGGTCATTGTGGTGTCAATACCGCCGAGCAGACATTTTACAATGTGGCATACCGAAACAGATACCGCATAGAATGTTGCGCCCTTTCTTTCGATAACACGTGCACCGGACTTGCGTACATAATCCTCGAGGTCCTCGTAGTTGAGCTCGGGGTATGCGCCGTCGGAATTGATTATAAGATTTTCGCAGTCACGCAGGGGAACGTTTGAGATGTTTGCGATAGACCACGGGATGAACGAAGAGTCGCCGTGCTCGCCCATAACGTATGCGTGAACGTTCTGCTGGTTGATGCGGTAGTATTCGGACAGACGGGAACGAAGACGGGCGGTGTCGAGAATAGTACCCGAACCGATGATGCGTCTTTCGGGAAGTCCCGAGCACTTGCAGAATACATAAGTGAGAATGTCAACGGGGTTGGAAACGATTATGTAGTTTGCATCGGGAGCATACTTCACGATTTCGGGAATTATGCTCTTTATGATGTTTACATTTGTCTGTGCGAGGTCAAGACGGGTCTGACCGGGCTTACGGGCGATACCGGAGGTGATGATAACGATGCTCGAGCCTTCGGCGTCACGGTAGGAGCCGGCGTAGACAGAGCAGGGACTGCAGAAAGGAGTACCCTGACGGATGTCGAGGGCTTCACCGAGGGCACGCTCATGGTTGATGTCGATCATTACGATCTCGGAAACAAGACCTGTGACAGTCAGAGTGTACGCGATGGTGGAACCGACGCTTCCGGTTCCGATAATAGTGACTTTGTTCATAATTATCTTCCTTACCTGAAAAAAGTATTTTTTGTGAAGTAACGGCAGTATTAACAGCCCGTTATACATCACATATAGTTAGACATTATACCGCATATTGTTTAATATTTCACCAATATATATTATAACACCTAATTTTAGAAAAATCAATATGTTTTTATAACTAAAGAACCACAAAAACAAGTGATATTATTGTATCAAAACACTGATAATTAATTAACAATGTGAAAAATGGATAAAATTAAAAATATTTTGAAGTTTTTTCTAAAACCTATTGCAATTTCAAAACAGATATGATATAATATCAGCGTTGTGATGCTGCTATGGCTCAGATGGTAGAGCGCATCCTTGGTAAGGATGAGGTCATCAGTTCGATTCTGATTAGCAGCTCCAAGAGAGCCGCCGCTGATGCGGCGGCTCTTTTAAGTTAATAGCCGGTGTGTTGGAATTGGCAGACGAGGTGGACTCAAAATCCATTGGTAGCAATACCGTGCGGGTTCGACCCCCGCCACCGGCACCAATAGAAGCGCAGTGGGCGAAGCCTGCTGCGCTTCTATTCATGACGAGGGTGGGGTGAAGAAGAGGCACATCAAGAACGTCCTGCGTTCTTGTAGAGCTGACGCCTGCGTCAGCTCTTGCG
>JAZTXD010000091.1:0-32141 GCA_045636265.1 Candidatus Flemingiibacterium sp. | reverse complement strand
CCAACTGCGTAGGTTTTCCTCCCTCCTCGCGCTCCTCCCTCTTTCCTTGCTTTGCGCCGGAGGCGCTCCCCGGCGCTCAAAAGAAGATTCGCGCTGGGGAGTGCGAACACTCTGCCCACATTATCGATAGCGCCCTATTTGATTCGCTATCTTTGTAGGGACAGGCGTCCTCGACTGTCCACCTATGAATGGAGCGGTATCTTGCGATTACCGCTTTACTAAGCGAATCTTTTTTGAGCGCGAGTCGGGCGTGAGCAAGGAAAACGGGGGAGTCCAAGAGGGGGTAGAAAACCTGCGCCAGCTGGTTGTCTGCCCCCTTTTCGTTCCCCTAAGCGGTAAATAAAAACCGGGAGGCTGACGCCTCCCGTTCTTTTATTTATTCGGATCAAGCAGCGGCCAGTACGCCTTCATGTAGTCGATACCCGACCAAAGCGTCATAACCGTCATAGCAATGGTGGTTATGTACGAAAGCAGATGCCAATCGGAAACAAAGTTGCCTGCCGGAATTACAACCGGCTCGAGAATTACAGCCACAATGCAGATGATCTGCGTTACAGTCTTCACCTTGCCGAGCCACGCCGCCGCAACGACAGTACCGGACTTGTTTACAACAATGAGTCGCATGGATGTGATCGCAAGCTCACGGAAAATAACGATGAGCGCCGCCCATACAAACACCGGGCGCAGATAGTCAAAGCGGTAAACGATAGCGAGCATCGCGCCGAATACCATAAACTTATCCGCAAGGGGGTCAATAAACTTTCCAAAATCGGTGACAAGATTGCATCTGCGCGCAATCTGACCGTCGAGCATGTCAGTGAGCGCGGTAAGAATAAAGAATGCCGCCGCGATTATGCGAATCCAGGTTCCGTAGGACTCGAAGAACGCATCTGTGGGGAATACGAGCACTGCCACAAAAAGAGGCACCATGATTACTCGCAAAAGCGAGAGCTTATTCGGTAAATTCATAATTTTTATCTCCTTTTCACACCTTGTCGCCGATAAGATCAAAGTCGAGCGCTTCGGTAATTTTTACTTTTACAAACTCTCCGGCAGCCACACTTCCCTTTTTCGCGCGGAAATATACCTTTCCGTCAATCTCGGGCGCGTCCGCCTCGCTTCTGCCATAGAAGGTTTCGGAAACGGGATCGTAGTCCTCGCACAGCACCGTAACAGTCTTGCCGATCACCGCCGCATTATATTCCTCCACGATATCGCCCTGCGTGCGCATGATGATATCGTATCGGTCCTGCTTTACCTGCTCGTCGATCTGGTCTTCCATATCGTAAGACACCGTTCCCTCCTCGCGCGAGTAGGTGAACGCGCCGAATCGGTCGAACTTCGCTTCCTTGATGTACTCGCAAAGCTCGGTGAAATCCTCCTCGCTCTCGCCGGGGAAGCCGACGATCGCCGTTGTGCGGATAACGATACCCGGCACACGCTCACGCAGCTTCTTCACGACCTCGCGTATCATCGCGCCGTCGCCGTGGCGGTTCATCGCGCGAAGCATATTATCGGAAATATGCTGTATCGGCAGGTCGATGTATTTCAGTACCCTCGGATTGTTCGCCAAAACGTCGATAAGCTCGTCCGTTATCTTGTCGGGATAGCAGTAAAGCATGCGTATCCACGGGATATTTGTCGCCTCGGTGATCTTGGTGATAAGCTCGGCAAGCTTATATTCGCAATACAGGTCAAGGCCGTAGCGCGAGGTGTCCTGCGCCACGATGACAAGCTCCTTTACGCCGATCTCCTCGAGCGTTTTCGCCTCGGCAACGATATCCTCCATGGGACGGCTTCTGAACGAGCCGCGAATCGAGGGGATAGCGCAGTAAGTACAGCAGTTGTCACAGCCCTCCGCGATTTTGAGGTAAGCGTAATATTCCGGCGTGGTGATAACACGCTCGCCGCCAAGCTTCACGGTGTTTTTGTCCTCATACGAGGAGTATCTCTCGCCGCGTGTAACGGCTTCCACCGCCTTAACGATATTGTGAATACTTCCAACGCCAAGGATAGCGTCAACCTCAGGTAAACTCTCGAAAATCTCGTCGCGGTAACGCTCCGCAAGGCATCCCGTTACGATGATAGCCTTCAGAGTACGGTTCTTTTTGAGCCAACCCACGTCGATAATGTTGTCGATAGCCTCCTGCTTCGCCGATTCGATAAAGCCGCAGGTGTTTACAACTATAACGTCTGCGTCTATGTCCTCGGACACGATCTCATACCCCGCGCTGTAAAGCTCGTGGAGCATTACCTCGGTGTCAAGCTGATTTTTGGGGCATCCAAGCGATACAAACCCAATTTTTGTTTTCTTTGTCATTCTTCGTTTTCTTCCATTATATATTTTATTGCGTCCCGCGTGTCAGAAACGCCGTATCCCAAACGGTACATCGCCGCGTACACTTTTTCGCGGTAATCCCGGTCAGACAGACTCGGAATGTCACACTTTTTCCCAATAAGCTGCCGCAGATTTGCTTCAAAGTCAATTTCATCAAGAAGCCCCGGCAAGCGCTCGTCGATAAGCGACTTCGCGATACCTTTTTTATAAAGCTCCGTTTTGATGCGCCCTTTGCCGTAAAGCTTCACGCTTGCAAGCTTGTCCACAAGACGCTCGAGCATGCCCGCCTCGTCGATACAGCCGTTTGCCACAAGATAATCCGCGGCATCCTCGGCTATATACTTATCAAACGAGCGCTCACGCAGCTTTTTTATCATCGCGGATCTTGTATTATCGCTGTAAGACAGGATATCAAGTCCCTTTTTCACCGCCGCCCACAGCTTCGCATCGTATTCGAGCGAGTCAAACTGTTCGCGCGTGATAACACACGGCAGCCTGTCCTCATCAAACTCACCGACCTCACGGAGCATCTTCGCCCCAACGGCAAATTTTACGGTTTCGCTATGCTCGCCGCTTGACACCGTGAGCGTTACAAGCCGCTCCGAGCCGCCGCGCCGCGATTCTATGGCGATTATACTGATAGAAAGCTCCATTTCAGAGGATCATCAGTCGTCATCCGTTTCGAGAATGGAGATATCGAGTGCCTCGTCATCGGGATCCATCTCGTCCGCATCGTCATCCACGAAATCGCCGCCCATTATAGCTTCGATCTCGTCCTTTTTGCTCATTATCTTCGAAGCAAGCTCGTTCATGATCTCCTCGTTTGATTCGATATACTTTCTCGCGTTGTCCTTACCCTGCGCGATGCGCTGGCCGTTATAGGAGAACCACGAGCCGCTCTTCTGGATAAACTCAAACTCGATAGCAAGGTCGATGATCTCGCTCGATTTGGAGATTCCCTTGCCGTAGAGGATATCAAACTCCGCAACCTTGAAGGGGGGAGCGACTTTATTCTTAACTATCTTACACTTAACATGGTTACCGTAAACCTCGGCGCCGTCCTTGAGCGCTTCCGCACGGCGTATCTCGATACGCACGGACGAATAGAACTTGAGCGCACGTCCGCCGGATGTAACCTCGGGGTTACCGTAGGATATACCGATCTTCTCACGGAGCTGGTTTATAAAGATGAGCGCGCAGTTTGCCTTTGCCGCCGCACCGGAGAGCTTTTTGAGCGCATATGACATAAGTCTTGCCTGACGTCCCACGTGCGACTCGGACATATCTCCGTCGATCTCCTCCTGGGTTACAAGTGCCGCAACGGAGTCAACGACAACGACGTCGATAGCGCCGGAGCGGATAAGTGCCTCAGCAATGTCAAGCGCCTGGTTACCGCTCGACGGCTGGGAAACGAGAAGATTGTCAATATCAACGCCAAGTGCCTTTGCATAAACGGGATCGAGTGCGTTCTCGACGTCTATGTAAGCCGCCTCGCCGCCGTTCTTCTGTGCCTCCGCAACAATGTGGAGCGCAACCGTGGTCTTACCGGAGGATTCCGGACCGTATATCTCAATGATACGTCCGCGCGGCACACCGCCTATTCCAAGTGCAAGGTCAAGTGTGAGCGAGCCTGTGGATATTGCGCTGACTTCCATCTCGGGAGCCGCGCCCATGCGCATGATCGTTCCCTTGCCGAAGTTCTTCTCGATCTGTCCAATCGCGCCTTCAATGGCCTTCTGCTTGTCCTCTTTGTTTGTAATCTTCACCGGTACCGGCTTTGCTTTGGTCTTAGCTTTCATTTTTGTAAGTTTCCTTTCGTTTATTGGTGTTTCGGTCAGGGTGACGGAGACCCTCATCAGTCATTGCTCACGCAATGACAGCTTCCCCCAAGGGAAGCCTATTAAGTAAGATTTAAGCCGCCATGCCCTCCCTTGGGGGAGGGTGTCACGCCAAAGGCGTGACGGGTGAGGGTTCTATGACGGTTCACCATCCTCGTTCATACCTACCGAACAAATATTCGCTATGTTCCTATTATACACCAAACAAATGAATAATGCAATACCTTTTTGAAATTTTTTTATGCGTTCTCTTCGGGTTCGGTTACTTCAACTGCCGCAGATTCCTCCGAAACCTCGGCCTCAAGCTCACTTTCGTCAACCGAAACGTTAGCGAAGTTTACGATAGAAGCACCCTCTGCAAGGCGCATTACGATAACGCCGCCTGCCGAACGTCTGTAGAACGGAATACCCGAAACGGGTGTTCTTATGATAATACCCTCGTTAGTGATAAGCATGATATCGTCAGTTTCGGCAACGGTTGCGATGCCGGCAAGCATACCCGTCTTCTCGGATATACCGTGACAGGTAACGCCCTTTACGCCGCGGTTATGCTCGGTGAACTCGTCAAACTTAACGCGCTTACCGAATCCGTTTTCGGTTATGGTAATGAGTGCCTTTTCGTTATCAACGAGTGCGCATCCGACAACGTAGTCGCCCTCGGAGAGCTTGATACCGCGAACACCGCGTGCGGTTCTGCCCATTGCGCGAACATGCTGTTCGTCAAAGCGTGCGGACATACCGGTGTGTGTTGCGATGATGATGCTATCCTGTCCCATTGTGTGCTTAACGAACGAAAGCTCGTCGCCCTCGTCGAGCGATATCGCTATCTTACCGCCTCTTCTCTGATACTCGAAGTCGGAAAGGAGAGTCTTCTTAACAACACCGTTCTTTGTTACCATAAACAGATACTCGTTAGGCGCGAACTCGGGAACGCTTATAAGCGCTGTAACCTTTTCGCCCTCAGCAAGCTCGAGGATGTTGACAATGTTCGAGCCCTTGGCGGTACGTCCTGCCTCGGGAATCTGATATGTCTTTCTGGTGTGCACCTTACCGGTGTTTGTGAACATCATTACAAGCGAATGGCTGTGCGCGATAACAACGTCTGCGATAGCGTCATCCTCTTTGGTGGTCATACCGATAATACCCTTACCGCCTCTTCTCTGTGCGGAATAGGTGGATGCCGGCTGACGCTTGATGTAACCGTCGTTTGTCATTGTAATAACGCAGTCGTGACGCTCTATAAGGTCCTCGTAAACGATATCGTCCTCGGCTTCCACAAGCTCGGTACGGCGCTCGTCTGCGAACTTCGCCTTGATCTCAAGCATCTCCTCGCGGATAATGTCACGAACCTTATTTTCGTCAGCGAGGATACCCTCAAGCTCTGCGATAGTTTCGTAAAGCTTCATGAGGCGCTCCTCTATCTTCTGGCGCTCCATGCCGGAAAGACGTCCGAGCGTCATGTCAACGATAGCCTGAGCCTGAATATCCGTAAGACCGAAGCGGTTCATTAACTGCATCTTTGCATCCGAAACGGAAGCCGATGCGCGGATTACCTTGATAACCTCTTCGATATTGTCAATGGCAATCTTATATCCCTCGAAGATGTGCGCTTCACGCTTTGCCTTTGCAAGGTCAAACGCAGTGCGGCGTGTGATAACCTCTTCCTGATGGTTTACATAGTGGCGGAGAATCTGCTTTAAGTTCAGTATCTTCGGCACGTTGTCAACAAGTGCTAACATGTTGAAAGCACAGGTGTCCTGAAGCTGACTGTATTTGTAAAGCTGATTTAAAATTACCTGGCCGTTTGCATCGCGACGGTAGGGGATTTCAATAAGAACCTCGTGATTGCGGTCGGAAAGGTCAACAACATTTGTAATGCCCTCGATGCGCTTGTCGCGTACAAGGTCGGCAATAGCCTCAACCAGCGCCTTTTTGTTAACCTGATACGGAAGCTCGGTAACAACTATCTTATGATTTTCCTCGTCAACCTCACACTTCGCACGAACCATAACGTGTCCGCGACCTGTGGTGTACGCCTCATAAATGCCGTTTGAGCCGTAAACAGTTGCCGCAGTCGGGAAGTCGGGACCTTTTATAAACTGCATGAGGTCCTTTATCTCGCAGTCGGGGTTGTCCATGAGGTAGAGAGTGCCGTCGATAACCTCGCCAAGGTTGTGCGGCGGGATATAGGTAGCCATACCGACAGCTATACCGATAGAGCCGTTTACAAGAAGATTTGGGAATCTTGAGGGAAGCACGCTCGGCTCCTCGTGAGTGTTGTCGAAGTTCGGTACGAAATTTACAACATCCTTTTCGATGTCACGCATCATCTCGTTTGAGAGCTTGGCAAGTCTTGCCTCGGTGTAACGGTAAGCCGCGGCTTTATCTCCGTCTATCGAACCGAAGTTACCTTGACCTTCAACCAGCTTATAGCGCATGGAGAAGGGCTGTGCAAGACGTACCATTGTGTCGTAAACGGCGGAGTCACCGTGCGGATGGTATCGACCGAGCACGTTACCGACGGTCGTTGCGGACTTACGGAAGTCCTTATCGCTTGTTAAGTTGTCGTCATACATAGCGTAAAGAATACGTCTGTGTACGGGTTTTAAACCATCGCGAACATCCGGAAGAGCACGGGACATGATTACGCTCATCGAATATGCAATGAACGAATTTTCGACCTCGTCCTTCATTTCGATGCCGACTATTTTCTGTTCGGGAAACTCAATGTTTTCGTTTTTGTCGTTCTTATTCATTATGAACCTCTTATGTTTATAATGTTGAGCTTTGCGTGAGTTTTCCACAGGCGGATAAGTGCCGTGTGGAAAAGTGTGGATTTCTATGGTATAGCGGTCTTTTTGCTGATACTACCTGACTTTTTTAGGCTGTGGAAAAGTTATATAAGCTGTGGAAAATAAAGTTTTCCACAAGTGCGGGATGGGGGTGTGGGAAAGTTTTATAATTTGTAAACGTATCCTTGTAGGGACTGGCGTCCTCGACAGTCCGTTTCCATTTATGCATAAGGCGTTGCGGACAGTCGGGGACGCCTGTCCCTACAAATCTTCGTTTCGTTTACGGAAAGTCCGAAGCGTTTAGCCCCAAGAAAAAGCTTGTATAAAGTTCTTTGCCAAGCTTTCGTTAGGGAAAGCGACCTCGTTCTCCTTAGATATCAAGATTCGTAGCATAAACCGCGTTCTGCTCGATGAACTCGCGTCTGGGTTCGACCTTGTCGCCCATAAGGATAGAGAACATTTCGTCGCAGGCGATAGCGTCCTCGACTGTTACTTTGAGGAGTGTACGCTGTTCGGGGTCCATGGTGGTTTCCCAGAGCTGTTCGGGGTCCATTTCACCAAGACCCCTGTAGCGGCTGGTCTTTGTACCCGTTTCGCCTATCTCGGCGATTATCGCGTCACGCTCCGCATCGCTGTATGCGTAGTGGTTTTTCTTACCCTTTGTTATCTTGTAAAGCGGCGGCTGTGCGAGGAATATGTGACCTTCCTCGATAAGCTGCTTCATGTGGCGGAAGAAGAACGTGAGAAGAAGTATTCTGATATGCGAGCCGTCAACGTCGGCATCGGCCATGATTATTATCTTGCCGTAGCGAAGCTTCGCCATGTCAAACTCCTCGCCGATACCGCATCCGAGTGCCTGTATTATCGGGATAAGCGACTGGTTGGAGTAAATCTTGTCAAGACGGCTCTTTTCTACGTTTAATACCTTACCGCGAAGCGGAAGTATTGCCTGGAAACGGCTGTTTCGTCCGCTCTTTGCGGAACCGCCCGCACTATCTCCCTCGACTAAATACAGCTCTGTGAGCTCCACACGCTTGTCTGCGCAGTCGGAAAGCTTGCCGGGAAGGCTTGTTCCCTCAAACACACCCTTGCGGCGTGTGAGGTCGCGTGCGTTTCTTGCAGCCTCACGTGCTCTTGCCGCGGCGATTGCCTTTTCGAGTATCATCTTCGCTGTGGACGGGTGCTCCTCGAAGTATTCAGCTAACTTCTCGTTCATGAGTCCCGCAACAAGCGTTCTCATCTCGGAGTTACCGAGCTTCGCCTTTGTCTGGCTCTCAAACTGCGCGTCCGTCAGCTTTACGCTGATGATAGCACAGAGTCCCTCGCGCGTGTCCTCGCCCGTGAGCTTTTCGTCAGCCTTCAATATATTATTCTTGTGACCGTAATCGTTGAGCACGCTTGTTAATGCCTGCTTGAATCCGGTTTCGTGTGTACCGCCCTCTATCGTGTGCATGTTGTTTGCAAACGACATGATGGTTTCCACGTAGCTGTCATTATATTGAAGCGCAACCTCGGCGATGGAATCTTCCTTCTCCACCTTCATGTAGATGACCTCGGGATGTATCATCGCGTAGTGACGCTTGTTGTTAAGATGCTCAACGAAGCTCATGATACCGCCCTCGTAGCAGAGAACTACCTCTGCAGGACCGTATCTCTTTGTTATATCAATATTCTGCGCTTCGTTCTCGTCCTTATCGTCAGCCGAATCTGCGGCAGCCTCTGTGCTCTCAGGTGCCTCTGCCTCTTCAGCCTCAACAGCTATCTCTTCTTCGCTGACAGCCTCTCCGCGCTCGTCACGGAGCACTATCTTAACGCCTGCGTTAAGGAACGCCTGCTCGCGAAGACGGCGTTCTACTATCTCATAATCAAGTACAACTTCCTCGAATATGGTGGGATCCGGCTGGAAGCGGACGTAAAGGCCGTGCTCGCCGTTTGACGAGCCCTCGCACTTGAATGCTCTTGCAACCTTGCCGCGCTCAAAACGCTCGCTATAGCGCACGCCCTCGTTACAGTTTTCAACCTCTACCCATTCGGAAAGAGCGTTAACTACAGACGCACCAACGCCGTGAAGACCGCCGGCTATCTTATATCCCTCGCCGCCGAACTTACCGCCTGCATGGAGCACGGTAAACACGACCTCAAGCGTGGGGATACCTTTCTTGGGATGCATGCCGCCCGGGACACCGCGTCCGTTGTCGCGTACCGACACGGAGTTGTCCTTATGAAGCGTAACGATGATCCTCTCACAGTATCCGGCAAGAGCCTCGTCGATAGAGTTGTCAACGATCTCGTATACCAGATGATGAAGTCCTCGTATTGAGGTGGAGCCAATATACATTCCGGGACGCTTTCTTACGGCTTCAAGTCCCACGAGCACTTGTATTTGGCTGTCGTCGTAGTTGTTTTTTACTTGTTCTGACATTTTTACCTCTTTATTTACAGCCGTTGTATCGGCTTTTTTTTGGAGTACGGGTTTTACGCTTTCCCTAACGAAAGCTTGGCAAAGAACTTTATACAAGCTCTTTCTTGGGGCTAAACACTTCTACCTTTCCATAAACGCAAGGAAGATTTGTAGGGACAGGCGTCCTCGACTGTCCTCACCGCCGTACGCATAAACTCAACCGGACAGTCGAGGACGCCTGTCCCTACAAAAATAAATTTTGGTAAGAGAGTCTTTTCTTTCCCTTATTCCTTGACAATATTATCAATTCTACCGATCAGTGCGGCACTTGATATTTGGGAAATATAGACATTATCCTTGGAACCACGTTTACCTGTTACAATAAACGATTTTGGTATATCTTCCTTTATGTTTATCATCCCGCCGTCTTTTTCTACGGCGCGGAGATATTCTCTTGTTGCTTCCTGCATTGTCGCCGTGTCCATATCGAATATTCCGATTATGTCACGTGTACGGATAATACAGTTGTTGCCGGCATGTACGTACATTCCTGCGGCTCCTTTTGTTAAATCATATTTTTCATTATGTCTTCACACACTTTTGAAAAATTATTATTTATTTCTTCATTGCTGTATCTTAAGACTTTTATGCCAAGAGAAGACAAATATTCATCTTTTATTCTGTCATGCCTTTTTTGTTTACTTTCAAGATGATAATTCCCATCTATCTCTATTGCAAGTTTGTATTTATCACAATAAAAATCTAAAATATAAATTCCAACAACCTTTTGTCTGTTTACATTGACATCAATATTTTTTAAAAAGTCATACCAAAGATGATTTTCTTCCGGTGTCATATTGCTTCTGAGCTTTTTGGATCTGTCTGTCAGCTTTTTATTGCTGGTAAATTTATCTTTTTGAGTTATTGTTGTTTTTAATATCATCGTTTTTTCATCGTATAATGAACCCTCACCCGTCACGCCTTATGGCGTGCCACCCTCCCCCAAGGGAGGGCTTGACGGCTGAAATCTTACTCTTTGGGCTTCCCTTGGGGGAAGCTGTCATTGCGTTAGCAATGACTGATGAGGGTTTCCTTTTTTCTAAAAATACTGCCCACTGTCCACATTTATAAACTTTGCATCCGACTTCACAGGCGGTGTGGTGCAGGTAGTCATAATAACCTGACGTCCCTCTATTCTTGAGAGTAGAAACGACTGACGTCTTTCGTCAAGCTCCGAGAGAACATCGTCAAACAGAAACACCGGATATTCACCCGAATATTCCATTGATATCTCACCCTCGCCAAGCTTCATGGCAAGAGCAAGGGAACGCTGCTGACCTTGCGACGCGAACTGTCTTGCTTCATATGAATCGAGGAATATCTCAATATCATCCTTATGCGAGCCGTAGAGAGTTACGCCGGCACCGAGCTCCTTTGATGTGTTCTCGGTAAGAAGCTTTAAATAATGCTCATAAGCTTCCATTTCTGTGAGCTTTTCGTATGTTTTAAGGCTGTTTTTATATAAAAGCTGTGGCTTTTCGTTTATCTGTTCCACCGAAAGATCGGTGAAAAAGCCCCTCACAAATTCATCAAGCCTCTCAATATAAGCGGCTCTTGTTTTATAAATAAGCGCACATTCTCTTGCAAGCTGGTCTGAATAAACCTCAAGCAGCGACGTATCCCCACCGCACTCTGAAATCTGCTTCAGTAGCGCATTTCTTTGGGTGAGTATCTTACTGAACTTCTGTAAACTCTTCAAATAAACCGGACGCAGCTGACATATTGCAATATCAAGAAACGCACGTCTTTCACTGGGTCCTGCCTTTACTATGGAAAGATGCTCCGGACAGAAAAGCACAGCTCTGAACACACCTAAAAGCTCGGATATTCTTGGCAGAGCAACACCGTTCTTTTTTATTTCACGGCGTTTTGTTGAATCAGAGTTGTAAGCCTTGAAGTAGAGGTTTTGTTCTCTTCTTGAGTCACTCATTAAAAGCGACACCTCAAAAAAGCTCTCGCCGCGTTTGACCATATCCCGTTCATGCGAGGATCTGAAGCTCTTTCCGGACGCCATAAGATAGATTCCTTCAAGCGCGTTCGTTTTACCCTGGGCATTATTACCGACAAAAACGTTCACGCCATCTGAAAGCTCTATTTGGGCCTCTTCAATATTCCTGAAATTGTGATAGCTTATTTTGTCCGCTCTCATTTAAGTCTGCAGGGAAGAACGAGGAATACAAACTTATCGTTTTCTTCAACTTCAAGCGGTTCAATAACCATACTGATGTTAGGCGAAGAGAGCGAAAGTCTTACTTTATCGCACATCGATGCTTTGAGTGCATCTGTGAGATAACGGCAGTCAAAGCCTATCTCAATCTCACCGCCCTCATGAGAGGTTACTATCTCATCTCTCACCTTACCGTTTACGGAAACAGATGTGATCTCAAGTCTGTTCTCGTAGAAGTGACAGCGAGCGAGGGATTTGTTCTTACCTGCGGAATCGTCTGTAACAAGCGAAGCGCGGTTAAGAGCACTTTCAAATATATCAGTGTCTATATTTACAAATATAGTGCTGTTTTTAGGTATGATTCTTTCATAATCTATATAGTCACCGTCGATAAGACGCGAGAAGAATACGATATCACGCTTTTCAAAACGGAAGATTACCTGCTTTCTCGAAATACCGATGCTTACTATTTCATCGGGATCTGTGAGAAGCTTTATTACCTCGGAAAGAGTTCTTCCGGGAACTATAAATGCTGTGTCAAGCGGAGCATCGGATGTATTCTCAAGCTCGCATATCTTTTCGGAAACTGCAAGTCTGAACGAATCGCATCCAACAGTTACGATCTTATTGTCCTGAATTTTGAAATAAGCTCCGTTGAAGGTGGGGCGTGCATCATTCTGTGCAACGGCAAAGAGAGTCTGATTTATCATCTTTTTAAGCTCGCCCTGCTTTATATTGAAGCCTTTTCTGTTTGAAATATCGGGAAGTGTGGGGTAATCCTTCGGATTGATACCGTTAAGCTCGAATTCGGAGTTGCCGCATGTAAGCTTTGCTCTGTAGAACTCGTTTACTGTAAGCTCAACCATACCTGCCGGCATAAGCTTTATAATTGAGTTAAGGCTCTGCGCGTTTATAATGCAGGAGCCCTCTTCGATGATCTCCGCTTCGATCTCCATTCTCATACCTTTTTCAAGGTCATAGGAAGTGAGCACGACCTTACCGTCCTCACAGGTAATAAGAATACCCTCAACGGCTGTTATGGTGTTTTTGGTTGAAACACAGTAGATTACATTTGAAATAGCATCCTGAAGTATCGGACGGCTGAAGCGCAGTTTCATGGCGTTTACCTCGTTTTTCAAAATTTTATGTAAGAGAAAGAAAAGATAAAATATAATATATTTATAGTGGTAGTTGCAGTAGGCACTGTTTAAAATGTGGAAAGAGAGAAATTGTCTGTAAACACCTATAAAAAACAGTGTTTTATTTTGATCTTTGGCTGTTTATTTGGTGTTTGTATTTTGTGGAATATTTTTGATAAATCAAAAGCTCTCTGTTAGCTGTGGATAATAAATGAAAACTTTCTGTGGAAATGTTTATAAATCTGTGGAATAAAAGGTATTGCAAAATAAATTTGATAATCTTTGTAAATGCAGCCGTAAAAATACCAACATCCACATTTTCCACAAATTCCACATCACAGATGTAAAACAACATTATTTTACAGTATTATCCACAATCTCAAAAAGCAAGGACACAAACTGTATTCATAAACTTATACATGAGTTTTCCACATGCTTTTAAACACACTGTGGAAAACGTGTTAACTTCTGAGTTCCTTTAAAAGCTCGTTTACATCCGCATCGGTTTGTGTATTGGCTCCGAGCTGCTTTTCAACCGTACGCAGCGAGGACATTATGGTTGAATGGTCCTTTTTGAGAACCTTTCCGATATTCGGAAGAGAGAGGTTTGTGAGCTTTCTTATAAGATATATGGAAATATGTCTTGCGTAAGCTATCTCGCGGTTACGCTTTGTTCCTTTTATCTCATCAACCGGTATTCCCAGCTTCTTTGATACCGTTTCAAACACTCTGTCGATAGTGTTTGTGATCGGCTCTTTTTCGCTGACGAGGATACCCTCAAGCTGTTTTTTAGCCGATTCAACGGTTATGGGCTGTCTGGTAAGAGTGTGGTGTGCGGCAAGACGTTTTATAGCGCCCTCGATCTGTCGGATACTTCCCTTTGTGTTTTCCGCAAGGAATTTTACCACCTCGTCGTCGAGGTTTATTTTCATCGACTCGGATTTTGACTGAATGATAGCCGAGCGAAGGTCAACGTCCGGCGGCTGAATGTCGGCACACAGTCCCCACTCAAATCTTGTCCGCAGACGCTCCTCAAGAAGCTCTATTTCCTTAACGGGACGGTCGGATGTGAGGATTATCTGCTTATTTGCCTCGTGAAGTGCGTTGAAGGTGTGGAAGAATTCCTCTTGGGTAGATGTTCTTCCGGCGATAAAGTGAATGTCGTCAATAAGAAGAACGTCCGCTTCACGGTATTTGTTTCTGAACTGTTCGGTGGTCTTTTTTGTAATGCTGTCGATAAGCTCAGTTGTGAACTTTTCGCCGTTTACGTAAACTATCTTAAGCTCGGGACGAGTGTTCTTTATGTGATTTATGATAGCGTAGAGCAGATGAGTTTTACCAAGTCCGCTCGGACCGTAGATAAAAAGCGGATTGTATTTTAAAGTGTCCTCGGACGCCACACACGCAGGGTCGTTTGCAACAGCCACGGATGCGCCGTATGTAAACTTGTTTGACTCACCGACAACAAAGTTTTCAAATGTGTAGCGATTATATTGATTTGTTTGACTTAAAGAACCTTGCTCATCCTCGGAAACATCACTTCTTTTTGCCGGTTCGATAGTAACTCTGTCGGCAAGGTTGACCGGCTCTTCCGAGTCTGAGGGCTCGTCACCCACATAGAGAGAGTATTCATTCGGGGATGCCGTTTTGTCAACAAGGATAACCTCAACGGCAAATCCTATGACACTGCCCAGAGCATCGGAGATTTCGGGGAGGTATTTATTTTTGATTATAGAATATTTATATGACATGTCGCAGATTATAACTGCTTTTTGATCAGACAGAGAATGGAGAGTGAGAGAAGCGAACCAGAGGTCTATGATGCTTTTTGAATATTTTTTGCTTAACTTCTCTATAACACCGTTCCAGATATCGCCAAACTGTGACATTTGATATAACTCCTTTCGGGAAAAATTTGCAATATAAAGCTACGCGCATGCGCACGCGCGCGTGTAAATTATATATTATTAAAATACTTATATTTTATTATACCACAAATCTTTAACAAAAGCAAGGGGTTTTTAAGATTTTCGGCGCACATTTTTAAAGATTGTTTACACATATTAAAAAGTTTTTTTGAAAAAAGACTTGACAAGGGGGTGCTGATTGTGTATAATATTAGGTGCTATTGTGCGATTTTTGGGTTTATTTTTAAAATAATCAGCATAATTCGTCTTGTAAATAGATGATAGTTCCGTATAGTTTAAGGAGGTGCAAGTATGCTTAGAACTTACCAGCCGAAAAAGCGTCAGAGAAAAGTTGAGCACGGCTTCAGAAAGAGAATGAAAACTGCTAACGGCAGAAAGGTACTCAAGAGAAGACGCGCTAAGGGAAGAAAGCAGCTTACCTATTAATTTCTCTTAATAACTTGTGTTGCAGCTCGGCTATATATCCGGGCTGCAGCATGTATACTTTTGTATACGATCTTTGCAAGAAACCGCCGAAGATGTGGGGGACACCCGTGTTTCGGGGGTTTTTATTGTATGTAGAAAAAGGATTTGAAATTATGAAATTTCGCGCGATAAAGGAAAACCATCTTTACTCAAAGGCATACGCCCGCGGAAAAAAATTCGTGGGACGTTTTGTTGTTGTGTATATTCTTCCCGACCTCGCTGCGAAAAGACTCGCCAAGGCTAATCCCACGAAAGAAAGAGTGAACCGTATAGGTATCACCGTAACCAAAAAGCTTGGCGGCGCGGTTATACGAAGCCGTGCGAAGCGTGTTATACGCGAGGGATTCAGGGCGGCGGAGAAAGCTTATCCCTTAAAGAAGGGATTTCTTATCGTCCTTGTTGCAAGAGCAAGCGTTGTTGGGACTAAATCCTACGACGTTGGCAAAGATATTGAAAAAGCGTTTAAAACGCTTGAAATGAGAGCACAATGAAGCACGTGGCAATATTTTTGGTGGGGCTTTACCGAAAGTATATCTCACCGCTCAAGAAGCCGTGCTGCCGCTTCACACCGACATGCTCACAGTATGCAGTCGAAGCATTCGAAAAGCGCGGATTTTTCGTGGGACTCGCACTCACAGTGTGGCGTGTGCTCAGATGCAATCCGTTTGGAAAGGGCGGGTATGACCCCGTTCCCGATAAAAAAAGAAAATAAGCGGAAAACCGTAATAATAAAGGAGATACATAGACATGCGTATTATAAGTAAGCCGCTTGGCTGGATTATAACACAGTGCTACAATCTTACCGGTAACTATGTTCTGGCACTTATACTGTTCTCGTTCGTGCTTCAGATACTTCTGCTTCCGTTTGCAATAAAACAGCAGAAGAACTCCATAAAGCAGGCAAGTCTTGACCCAAAGGTTAAGGCTATCCGCAAGAAGTATGCCGGCAGAAACGACCAGGAAACCCAGCAGAAGCTCAACAACGAGGTTATGGACCTCTATAAGAAGGAAAACTTCAACCCCATGGGCGGATGTCTGCCGCTTCTTATTCAGATGCCCATCCTCTTTGCAATTTATAATGTTGTAACCGAACCGCTCACTTATATCTGCAATTTTTCCAAGGATTTTATAGCATCCATTCAGGCGAAAATTTATGAGATAATGAGTGCGGCACAGACTGCTGGCTTTGAGGCATTTGCACAGGGTAAGGCTGTCCGTGAGCTTGAGCTCATGAAGAAAATAAGAGAATATCTCGGAACCGGTGAGCTTGACATAGCTCTCGAAAACGGCGAAAAGCTCACATCCGAATTGCTTCCCAATTTCTCTCTGTTCGGACTTGACTTCATGTACTCTCCCGCAGAAGGCTGGTCAAGCGACAACATGGCACTCAAGGGACTTGTGCTCATCACTGTATTCACCCTTATCTTCACAGTCCTCAGCCAGTGGATAACCAAGAAGGTTCAGTATAACCCCAACCCCGAGCAGACAGAAAACGGCTCCATGAAGATAATGATGTGGACTATGCCCGCACTTTCCGTTTTCATCGCACACACCATGGCAGGTGCAGTTGGTCTTTACTGGATCATCCGCAGTGTGTTCACCACTATTCAGACAGTTATTTTAGCAAAAGCAATGCCGCTTCCGAAGTTTACCGAGGAAGATTACAAGGCTGCAGAGAAAGAATTCAAGGTAAAGAACGATAAGAAGCCGAAGAAGTCCGGCGAGGGCTCCGGTTCGGGCAAAAAGGTTCGTTCGCTCCACAGAATTGACGACGAAGACGATGAGATCGCTTCAAGCAGCGAAGAAAAGTCTGACGGCAAGCCCGAGCTTAAGGAAGGCGTAAACGAAGCAGATGCTCCCAAGCTCAAGGATGAGAGCGACCGCGAGGCAAAGGACGAGGAATAAAACCGGGGAAGCGTCCATCAAAACAAAAATTCAGAGGCAAAGCCTCTTAAAAATACACCGAAAGGAAAAATGACTGTGAAACAGGAAATAATGTTCACCGGCAAAACAGTTGAAGCAGCGCTTGAAGAAGCGGGAAAAAAGCTTGACTGTGAGCCTGAAAGCCTTAACTATGAAGTTATTGAAGCCGGCGGCGGCGGATTCCTCGGAATCGGCGCTACACCTGCAAAAATAAAGGTTGTACGCAATGTTGCAGGCGAAATCGTGGCAAGAGAATTCATCGACACTCTGCTTTCCGATATGGAGATCCACGCAGATGTTGAAATGACCGCCACACGCAAGAGCGACCGCACGATAAGCATCGTCGGCGAGGAAGCAGGTGTCCTCATCGGTCACCACGGCGACACTCTCGAAGCGCTCCAGTACCTCACAAATCTCGCGGCTAACAAGCGCGAGGAGGACGAGTCCCGTGATTATGTACATATCACCGTGGACGTTGAAAATTACCGCGCAAAGCGTGAGGGAACACTCCGTGCTCTCGCTCGCAGAATGGCAAACAAGGTTGCTAAAACCGGTAAGAGCGTGATGCTCGAGCCGATGTCCCCCTACGAAAGACGTATCATCCACTCCGAGGTTCAGGGCGTTGAGGGCGTTTCCACAAACTCTGTGGGACAGGATTCCAGCAGACGCGTTGTTATCTACCTCGAAAGCGCTGGTTTCAGCGTTCCCTCAAAGTTCAAGGACGAAAAGGGCGCAGGCTCCTCCAAGCGTTCCGGCAGACGTGGTGATCGCAGATCGCGTCATGGCGACTCCGATAGAGTTGAAAAGAAGAAGCCGGCAGCTCCTCTCTACGATGACGGCGAGAAGATGTCCAGCGAAGAGCTCTCCGACCTCATCTCCGCTTACGGTACCCGCGAATCCAAAGAGAAAACCCAGCGCGAACCTCAGAAGAAATTCAAAGATTTCGATGAATATCTTAATAGTATTCTCGGCAGTACCGACGAAAACTGATTCATAAAACGGGACTGCTTGCAGTTCCGTTTTTTGTATGCGTAAAGGGGTACGGGGTCGCTTTTTTGAAAAAAAGCTCCGCAAAAAACTTTATACAAGCTCTTTTTTAGGGGCTAAACACTTCGAACCTCGCATAAACGCAGATACGTTCCCAGTACTTGGGGCCCCCACCCCAAGGACCGTGCCGCTGTCAGCGGACATGTACCGAAGTCTTTACGCGTAAATGCTGACCCTCATCAGTCGCCTGACGGCGACAGCTTCCCCCAAGGGAAGCCTAATTAAGTAAGATTAGAGCCTCATGAGGCACACCGTGCCAACAACGTGGCGAGCGAGCACGAACAGAGGCAGAGCGAAGCGAATGCCGACCATTGAGTGCCTGCGGGAGCACCGCAAGCCATACGGCGAAGCAGTGTGTTCGCACATAGGCGCGCGAATCTTCTTTTGAGCGCGCCGAACCGGGCAAGGAAAACGGGAGGAGCTTAGAGTTCGCCTTGGCGAACTCTTGGAGGGATAGAAAACCTGCGCAGCTGGTTGTCTACCCTCCTCGATAAACCGCTTACGCATACGGCGATGCGGACAGTCGGAAAGAATTGCGCACGCGCAATTCTGCCTGTCCCTACAAGCTAAAACCAACCGAAAGGAAAACAAAACATGACAAACACAATAGCCGCGGTATCAACCGCGTTCGGACGCGGCGGAATCGCGGTGATACGCATATCGGGCGACGAGGCTGTAGCCGTAGCACAGAGGATGTTCCGCGTGAAAAGCGGCAAGAGCCTTGCCGATATTGCGCCGAACTACTGCGTTTACGGCGAGATTATAAAAGGCGGCGTACATATCGACGACGGAATGTGCACTATCTTCCGCGCGCCGCACTCGTATACCGGCGAGGACGTTGTCGAGATAAGCTGTCACGGCGGCATAATGCTCACCGAGAAGGTGCTCGAGGCGGCGTTTGAAAACGGCGCGGTACCTGCCGGAGCGGGTGAATTTACCAAGCGCGCGTTTATAAACGGCAAGCTGTCATTATCGCAAGCGGAGGCTGTCGGCATGCTGATTGATGCCGAGAGCGAGGAACAGCTCTCGCTCGCCGTGTCACACGGAGCCGGCGTTATGAAGAAAAAATCCGACGAGCTTTATGAGAAACTAAAGAACGTCGTAACCGGCGTTTATGCTAACGTCGATTTCCCCGACGAAGATCTCGCCGAGCTTTCGGACACCGAGGTTCTTGACGAAATTACAGCGCTTGAAGCAGAGCTTTCAGCTCTCGCGGACTCTTATCGCGTCGGCAGAGCCGTTTGTGAGGGCATCAGAACGGTTTTAGTGGGCAAGCCTAACACGGGTAAGTCCTCGCTGCTCAATCGCCTTGTAGGGCGTGAGCGTGCCATTGTGACCGATATCGCCGGAACAACACGCGATACTATTGAGGAGAACGTCCACTGCGGACGCGTCATGCTGCGCCTTACCGATACCGCAGGTGTGCGCGAGTCTGACGATGCCGTGGAGCGTATCGGCGTGGAGCGCTCGCTTGAGGCTGTAAGGGGCGCGGAGATAGTTCTCGCGGTGTTTGATACCTCGTGTGAGTTTGACGGCGAGGATGAGGCGCTGCTGTCACTTCTCGACGGCGTGGACGCCGTTAAAGTGGCGATACTCAATAAAAATGACCTTGCGGCAAAATTTGACACCGCAAAGCTTGACTCGCACGGCTTTTCCCATACGCTGTGGATATCTGCCGCCAGCACGGATGCCGCAAAAAACGGCGTTACGGCGCTCACAAAGCTTATTGAGAGTATGTACGTCACCGGTGAGGTTGACTATAACACACGCGCAGTGGTAACCAACGCGCGCCAGAACGCGTCTGTGACGCGTGCGCTCGAGTACGTACGCTCGGCAAAGGCACAGCTTATGTCGGGACTTACGTCCGACATGGCAGGCCTTGAGCTTGAATCGGCGCTCTGTGAGCTGTCGGAGCTTGACGGAAGAAAGGTCACCGAGGAGATAGTGGACGGAATTTTCCACCGCTTCTGTGTTGGAAAATAAAAAAACACCGCCAATTTTGGCGGTGTACAGAGGATTTACTTTCTCTTTGAGAAGAACGCAAATACAAGAATGGCTATAGCGGCGATTATCGCTATTACGATAACTACACCCCAGACGCCCATACTGCTTTGTGCATCGTCACCGGCATTTTCGGTGTCGCCCATAGCGGTGTCGAGTGAGGACTCAAGACTTCCCGTTTCATCGTGACGGGTGGTGTCGGTGTCCTTCTTTGTGTCGGCAGTGGTGTCGGATGTGTCGGTGGCATCGGACGAAGTGTCGGAGGTGTCATCACCGAACTCGCCTGTACCGGGGGCGGAGTCAATGGTACTGCCGCTGTCTGCACCGGAGTCCATGTTGCCCGAGCCAACAGTGCCGGAATCCATGCCGGACATATTATCGGAAGAGGTTGCTTCTCTGCTGTAGGAAGGGCGCATGCGTGTGTTTGCACTTGCGCCAAGGGTAAATATTATCATTGCCATAACTGCGGCGAAAAGCGCGCATATAAAGCGTTTAAAAGTAGCTTTTGACATATATCATCATCCTTTCGGTAAGTTCACACATAGTATGATACCGGACGGAACGAGATATAACAGTAAATTTCTGGAGATTTTTATGGAAGAAAAAAGATTTCAAAAAAATGACGAGGGTTTTGTCTGCCGAAACTGCGGATTTGAAGTAAAGCCGCTCGGCGTTACATCGCGTGACCATTGTCCGAAATGCCTTTGCTCGATACACATTGACATAAATCCCGGCGACAGAGCGAACGAGTGCCTTGGCACACTCCGTCCCGTGCAGGTGCTTCCCGATCCGAAGAAGGGATACGTTATCGTGTACCGATGCGAGAGGTGCGGTGCCACAGTGCGCAACAAGGCGGCATATCCGGCGAAGGTGCAGCCGGACGATATAAAGCTGCTCATAAAGCTTACGGCCGGGCAGGCGCGAGGTAGTGAACCCTCATCCGAGGGACAACCCTCACCCGGTTGCTTCGCAACCACCCTCCCCCAAGGGAGGGCAATAGAGAATCTGATCTTATTTAAAAGGCTTCCCTTGGGGGAAGCTGTCATTGCGAGAGCAATGACTGATGAGGGTTTTCCCCCTCTGCAGAAAGGATATAACATGTCAAAAACACTCGAAAAACTCATCGCCGCATTCTCCGGCGACCTTACAGAATACCGCTCCATACCTTTCTGGAGCTGGAACAACGAGCTTGACGAAACCGAGCTTGTCAGTCAGATAGACGAGATGAAGACAGTCGGCATCGGCGGATTTATCATGCACGCGAGAACCGGACTCAAGGACGAGTACCTTGGAGAAAAGTGGTTTTCCTGCATTGAGGCATGCCTCAAGCGTGCAAGAGAGCTTGGTATGCGCGCATGGATATATGATGAAAACGGCTGGCCGAGCGGATTTGTGGGCGGCGAGCTTCTTAAAAATCGCGATTTTCTCGCGAGATTTCTCGAATATTCCGTAAAAGATACGTTTGACACCGAGGCATATGCGGTTTTCACCGAAAATGACGGAGTTTTCAGTCGCATAGATGAACCGCAGACGGGTATAAACGAGTATCATTGTGTGTATCTCAAAGTAAGCCCTGCGAATACGGACATATTAAACCCCAAAGTTGTGGATGCGTTTATTGAGATGACGCATGAAGAGTATTATAAACGCTTTGCCGACAGCTTCGGGCGCGAGCTTGTGGGATTTTTCACAGATGAGCCGCAGTACTACAGATGGGGCGTGCCGTTCTCACACACGGCGGAGCGCATTTACGCCGATCGATTTGGCGAGGATATCCGCGACGGACTTGTGTACCTCTTTATTGATAATGAAAACGGCTACAAGTTCAGAACACGCTACTTCACACTGCTCAATGAGCTTTATGTTGAGAGCTTCTATAAAAAGCTGTACGATTGGTGCACAGCGCACAACTGCATGCTCACGGGACACTCGGTTGAGGAGTCCTCACTCCGAGGTCAGATGATGGGCGGCGCGGCGGTAATGCCGACTTATGAATATGAGCACATTCCGGGAGTTGACTGCCTTGGCAGAGAGTGCAAAAATGAGCTTATGGCAAAGCAGATAGGAAGCGTTTGCGCCCAGCTCGGTATAAAGCAGGCGCTTACCGAAACATTCGGCTGTGCCGGCTTTGACGCAACCCCGTGGGAGCTTCGCAGCATTGCGGAAGCTCAGTATTTCGGCGGAGTTAACCTAATGTGCCAGCACCTTTACCCATATTCCTTCGCCGGTCAGGGCAAGGTTGACCATCCGCCCGTATTTTCGGCGCACGGCAACTGGTTTGAGGGATTTGGTATATTCAACGAATACTTTACAAGGCTCGGATATATCATATCCAATACGACCGAAAAATATGACGCGCTCATAATTCATCCCGAGCGCGACATGTACCTCGACCATACGGCAAAATGTTATGACAGACAGGGCAATATCGCCACGGAAACAGCGTTTCGCGACCTGCTCCAAAGATTTCGCGAGCGCGGTGTCACCTACCAGTTTGCGGACGAAACCCTAATTAAAAAGTACGGCAAAAATGAGGGTGGTAAGCTGATAATCGGCAATTGCGAATATGACACAGTAATCGTGCCGCACATGAGAAGTGTTGCAAGCTCCACGCTTGCTCTGCTCCGCGATTTTTGCGGAAGACTTCACATAATTGACAATCCTACGCATGTAGACGGCGAGAGGGCAAGGGTTGACCTTCGCTCGAATATTACGCTTGAGGAGATCGAAGAGGGCGCGAAGCTTCGCTTTTCCTGTGCCGACGGCAGAAGCGGCATCACCGCAAGAGTCGGCGACATCGGCGATTTTCTCTTTATCAAAAATTATTCGCGCACCGAGGAATCCACGTTCACAATGGACGGCGTATCGCAATGCTACCGCGCGCTCGACCTTGAAAATATGACGCTTAAAAATATAAGCGACACCGTGACACTCCGCAAGTGCGGCAGTATGATACTCATTCGCGATATGGACGCTCGCCCGAACGATAAAACCGAGGCTGTGGAAGACGTAACGGACAAGTTTGCAGTGTCGGATATCAGCGAAAATTATTTTGTCATCGACAACGCGCAGATAAGCTATGACGGGGAAAATTACAGTGAGGTTCTGCCGATTCAGCGTCACGTCGAGGACCTGCTCCGCGCCGATTATAAGGGAGCGCTTTGGGTGAAGCACACGTTCACAGTGGCAGACGTGATGCCGCTTGTGCTCATGCTCGAGAGGGAGAAGTACACTTCTGTGACACTCAATAAAGTGCCGCTGGAGCTGACAAAATCCGACTTTGATATAAACTTCGCCGAGGCTGATCTCACAGGTGCTCTGAAGCTTGGCGAGAACGAAATTGTCTACTCGCTTGACTATTATCAGCATGACGGCGTAAGCTTTGCGCTGTTTGATCCCATGGCAACGGAGAGCCTTCGCAACTGTCTTTACTATGATACAAATATAGAGAGCATCTACGTAAAAGGCGACTTCACCGTTAATGAGGGTAAGCTTTGCCGCCGCGCGGTATTGCCGGCACTTTCGAGCGAGATTTATAAGAGCGGCTATCCCTTCTTCAGCGGAAAGCTGACGCTCACGGGAAGCTACAGCTACGACGGTATTGGAGAGCGCACACTCTGCCTTGACAAGGGAAGGTTTATGATGGCGGCGGTATACGTGAACGGTCAGCGTACAGACGTAGTTCTCGACACGTGCCGCGACATAACAAGCCTGCTTCACGTTGGCGAAAACGAGATAAAAATCGTGCTCTGCTCGTCGCTTCGCAACATGTTCGGACCGCATCACTACGCGCCCGATACCGAGCCGCTTGCGGTAGCTCCGGCGCATTTCACGATGCGCGGAGAGTGGAACGGCGGTATGGCGCCGACGTACACGCCGGAATATAGCTGTGTTCCCTTCGGCGTTGATGCTATCACCGTAATAGCATCAAAATAAGTGCCTCGGTGCTCTCATGAGCACCGATACAGTGCACCGCATCGCCGTGCGCATAATATCAAAGGAGATGGACAACCAACGCTGCCGCGATGGTTTTCCACCTCCTTTAAATCCTCCGCTTTCCTTTGGCTTGCGCCCGGTTCGCGCTCAAAGAAAGATTCGCTTAGTAAAGCGGTACCTAAAGATACCGCTCCACTCTATAGGTTGGTGGGATAGAGCGGTAACTATAATGTGGGCGGCATGTTCGCACTGACCTGCGTGAATCTTTTTTTGAGCGCGCGCGGGGCGCCTCCGGCGAAAGCAAGGAAAGCAGGGGAGTGTAAGAGGGGTTGTAAAACCTGCGCAGCTGGTTGTACATCCCCTCTTTTACGCGAAACCCCGGCGGCGTTGCCGCCGACCGCTCCTGACAAAAAAGGACAGAGCATAACGCTCTGTCCTTTTCCATTGTTACTGTGTGTCGCCGACAGCACCGCTGTCGGTGTCTTCGTTTCTCACGATCTTACCGTTTTCGAAGATGCCTTCGAAAACTCTGCCGCTTGCCCAGGTGTACTTGCCGTCACCGTGCATTTTATTATTCTCAAACGCACCCTCGTATGTGTCACCGTTCGTCCAGACGTATGTGCCCACGCCGTGGCGCATATCTTCCTTGAAGTCGCCCACATACTTGTCACCGTTGGCGAAAAGATATGTTCCCGTGCCTTCCTTGAGCTCGTTTACATATGTACCCTCATACGATGAGCCGTCAGACCAGACATATTTGCCGTTTCCGTTTTTGAGGTCATTTGCGAAGTTGCCAGTGTAAACTGAACCGTCTGCCCATGTGTATGTGCCCTGACCGTCCTTTTTGCCGTTTATGAGTGTGCCTTCGTAAACGTCGCCGTTGGCAAACGTATATTTGCCGTATCCTGTGAGAGCATCGTGGCTGAATGCGCCAACGTAAATATCACCGGATGCGAACGTCATTTTGCCCTCGCCGTGGCGGCGCAGCTTGTCAAGTCCACCTTCGTAAAGGTCACCGTTTGAATATACAACCGTGCCGACGTTCATGTCAACCTCTGCGGTGATGCCGTTGGAACAGTAGAGCTTTCCTGTTAGCGGATAACCTGCTCCGTCAACCTTGCCGAAGAACTTTACAGTTCCGCCGTCCTCGGTATTTATTCTGAAGTAGCGAATTCCGGCGAACCAGATTGCCGCTACGGCTGTACTTATAACTATAGCCGCGATAATAATCATAATGAGTATGATAGAAAGCGTGCTTCGCCTTGCTCTTCGCTTGTTTATCAGTTCGTAGTTCATTTTTAAAATATCCTTTTTCAAGATTTAGAGAATATTGTCACTCGGGGTGATACTCTCTATGAAATTTGCGAGAAGCTGTATCAGATTCGGAATTACGATGAATGCCACTATCGCCGCCGCAAGCAGTCCGATAACCGACAAAATAACGGTTTTCACACTTACGTCTGACTTGCCGTAGATACTCTCGGCGCGGTGTATGTATTCCTCGGGAATGTAAAATTTCGCCGCCTCGAACGCTTTATCGCTGCGCTGTGTGTCCGTGTCGTCTTCCATTCTGACAATACGGCGCATGGTACTGTTTTTTCTGAGCGCAACACGGATGAACGCGTTATTGCATCCAAGCTCATCCGCACTCATAGCCTCTTCTTTTGTGTGCGCCTTTTTTTCAATAAGTGCACGAACTATCTTGCCGGGAACAAACTTATTGTAGAGTGTCGCTCCGATAGCTATTATAAAACCGGCAAAAATCGCCCACACAATTATGTTAAGCGTGGTTACGGCATTGGTGCCAAGCTCGACACGCTCGCCGAATATGCCGTATAGGTCACTCCACAGCGTTTTAAAAAAATCCATCGGATACCTCCTGTTTGTATATGGGGGACGCGGCGCTTTCCCTAACTTGTAGGCCCTCATCCGTCACGCTATACGCGTGCCACCTTGTCTCGCTGCGGCTCGGTCACATCGCGGCTCTGACTGCCACCGGCAGTCATTCACTCCCGCGACGCCGCTTCGCTACCCCAGGGGAAGGCGTTAGGCAAGCCTTGAACCGCAATAGCCCTCCCTTGGGGGAGGGTGGTTGCGAAGCAACCGGGTGAGGGTGAAATTACATATCCTTCTTGATAACGTCGCAGCCGAGATACTTACGGAGAACCTCGGGAACTACTACGCTGCCATCAGAGCGCTGATTCTGCTCAACGATACCGGGGAGAATACGGCTGGTTGCAAGACCGGAGCCGTTGAGGGTGTGAACAAATTCAACCTTACCGGTGGACTCTCTCTTGAAACGCATCTGACCGCGGCGTGCCTGATAGTCACGTGCGTTGGATACAGAGGAAACCTCCTTATAGCCGTCCATGGAAGGGATGTGGATCTCGATATCGTATGTGCGTGCCATGGATGCGGAGCAGTCCTCTGCCGCGAGCTTAACTGTACGGAAGTGGAAGCCGAGTCCGGAAACGAGAGCCTCTGCCTTGCCAACAAGCTCTGCGAATGCCGCGTCGGAATCCTCGGGCTTGGTGTACTGAACCATTTCAACCTTGTTGAACTGGTGTCCGCGAACCATTCCGCGCTCGTCCGCACGGTAGGAACCTGCCTCGCGGCGGAAGCAAGGTGTGTAGCTGATATACTTTCTGGGGAGATCAGCCTCGGTGAGTATCTCATCGCGGTGGAGAGCAACGAGAGCTGTTTCAGCGGTGGGAAGCATGAAACGGCGGCGCTCATCCTCTGCGGTTTCGAGCCAGTAAACATCCTCTGCGAACTTCGGGAACTGACCTGCGGTAAGACCGCACTCGTAGCCGAGCATGTGAGGAACGAGCACGAGCTCGTAGCCGTCCTCGATGTGAGTGTTGATAAAGTAGTTGAGAAGCGCCCACTCAAGTCTTGCGCCCATGCCGCGGTAGATCCAGAAGCCGTTACCGGAGAGCTTTACGCCGCGCTTGTAGTCGATAAGACCGAGATCGGTACAGATGTCAACGTGATTCTTCGGCTCGAAGTCGAATTTGTGAGGCTCGCCGAAGTACTTGAGAGGCTCGTTATTTTCCTTTCCGCCGGGCTTTAAGTCCATATCGGGAAGGTTGGGGAGTGAGAGCATAAGGTTGGAGTATTCGATCTCAACAGCCTTGAGCTTCTCGTCATTATTCTTGATAGTTTCGGAGAGCTCCTTCATCTGTGCGAAGATGGGAGCAACGTCCTTGCCCTCTTTCTTGAGCTGGGGAACGGATTTCGAAACCTTGTTCTGCTCTGCCTTGAGAGCTTCGTTCTGGGAGATCATTGCACGGCGCTCGGTGTCAAGCTCGAGGATGCGTGCGATCTCTTCTTTTGCGTCCTTACCCTTGTTTGCAAGGCGCTGGATGGCTTCTTCAGTGTTTTCTTTGATGTATTTGATGTCAAGCATTTTAGTATCTCCTCTGTATTAAACAAATAAATTTTCTATATTTTCTTCGCCGACAAGCTTCTTTATAAGTGCTGTAAGCTCGTCCGCATCATTATACGATATGGAAATTGCCTTCTTTTTGCAGGAATGGGAAATTTTTACTTTGCATCCCAGCGTTTCTGTCATTTTGCGCTCAAGTGATGTGTAATATTCACGTTCCACCGAGTCGTCCTTCTCATCATCGGGTTCAATTTCAGGTGCCACATTGTACTTGCGTACAAGCTCCTCTGTTGCACGGACTGAAAGCTCACGGATGATAACTGTGTCCGCCGCATCGGGGATGCGAGATTTATCGTTGAGTCCGAGAAGCGCACGGGCATGTCCCGCGGACAGAGTTTTTTCGGAAACAAGCTTCAAAACCTCGTCCGGCAAATCGAGAAGTCGCATGGCGTTTGTAACAGCCGCTCGGCTCTTGCCGACCTGCTTTGCAACCTGCTCCTGTGTCATGCCGTATTCGTCAATGAGCGCTTCGTAGCCCATCGCTTCTTCGATAGGATTTAAGTCCTCGCGCTGAATGTTTTCGATAAGCGCGTATTCAGACGCTTTTTTGTCATCAACATCGAGTATTACAACGGGAACCTCTGAAAGTCCTGCCATTTTCGCCGCACGCCAACGGCGCTCACCGGCGATTATCTGGTAAAAATCCGTTCCCTCGCGCTCACGCACCACAATAGGCTGTATAAGTCCGTTTGCCGCGATAGAATCGGCAAGCTGTGAAAGCGCTTCCGCGTCAAACACTTTTCTCGGCTGAGATCGTCTGGGCTCTATTTCGGAAAGCCGCAGAGTGCCGGTCTTTTCGGGGGTATCGTCCAGCGAATTATCGAGGAAGATCGCGTCCATGCCGCGCCCGAGTCCCTTTTTCTTTGCCATATTTCCTCCAAAATTATAACGTTCTGTCGATTATTTCTTTTGCGATATCCATATACGCCGCCGCGCCCTTTGAGCTCTTGTCGTAGTATATGATAGGCTCACCGTAGCTCGGCGCCTCGGAAAGCTTTACATTGCGAACGACGCTGGCTTTGAAAAGCCTGTCCGCATAATACTTTTTCAGCTCGTCCAGCACCTGGAGCGAGAGGTTGAGCCTGCCGTTGAACATCGTTATGAGTATACCCGTGATTTCAAGTGACGGGTTGTAGAGCTTTTTTACCTGCTTTATCGAAAGCATGAGCTGTGAAAGCCCCTCGAGTGCGTAAAATTCGCACTGCATCGGTATTATAACGCCGTTGGATGCCGCCAGAGCGTTGATTGACAGTATTCCGAGCGAGGGCGGACAGTCAACGAAAATGTAATCGTAGTCGTCCTGAATGCTTTCAAGAGCGGTGCGAAGCAGGGTTTCGCGGTTTTCAGTGTCAATAAGCTCGAATTCCGCGCCTGCAAGCGACATCTGCGAGGGGATAACGTGGAGATTCTTGAATCCCGTATCGATAATAGCGTCCTTTGTCTTTGCTCTGCCGATGAGGATGTCATACGATGACACCTTCACCTTCTTACGCTGTACACCGACTCCGCTGGTGGCGTTGCCCTGCGGATCGAGGTCCACTAAAAGCACGCGCTTGCCGAGCGCGCCAACGGCGGCCGCGCAGTTAACGGCGGATGTGGTTTTTCCGACACCGCCTTTTTGGTTGGAAAGAGATATGGTATAAGCCATTGACGTCCTCCGCTTGAAAAATTACTACATAATAATATTATATCAACAAACAGCGAAAAAGTCAATGATATTTTGTAAATACTCGCGATAAATACGAAATTCTTGAAATGTTTCACGTGAAACATTTCGTGCGGTCATACTTCATATGTTTCACGTGAAACATTATTTGGTATGCGTATGGTGAGAACCGTTTCGGTTTCGCCCTCCGAGCGCTCGGTTGTAACATCAATTCCCGCTTGCTTCATAGTAGAAACGGCGCGCTCGACCGAGTTGTAAAACAGCCGTATATCGCGTATAACGAGCTTTCGCGGCGTACAAGACTTTGGAACGGGCGGATTTTCCTCGAAAAGCGAGTCGATATACTCATCCGTCGCAGTAACGCCAAGAGAGTGCGCGACGATATGGTTTATAACCTCAAGCCGCTTGTCAGCCTCTGAAATACGCAGCAAAGCGCGCGCGTGGCGTTCTGTAAGGCCGTTTACGAGGATTTTCTCGCGTTCCGCGTCACCAAGGCGCAGAAGACGCAGTTTATTTGCAACGTAGGACTGGCTGACGGACATACGCTTCGCCGCTTCCTCCTGAGTCAGCGAATATATCCTGATAAGCGAAGCGAGCGCCGCCGCTTCCTCGAAAATGTTCAGATCCTCGCGCTGTATATTCTCGATAAGGGCAAGCTCCGCCGATTTTTTGCCGTTTGCTTCGATTATAATACACGGCACGGCCGGCATCGACAAAAGCCGCGCCGCACGGTATCTTCGCTCGCCGGCGACGATTTCATACGCCGCGTCGCCGGTGCCGTCCGAGTCAAGACGGCGGACGGTGAGCGGCTGGAGGATGCCGTGCTGTCTTATGCTGTCGGCAAGACGGATGAGTGAGTCGTCCGCGAAGGATTTCCGCGGCTGCGCGGAGTTGGCGAAAATATGCTCGGTGGGTATCATAAAAATGCGCTTGTCATCGGTGCGCGGAGGATTTTTGCATGGTGTGTGCGGTTTTTTGAAAAGGCTATGTATCATTTTTCTGCTCCTTATAATACTTTGCACCTATATCATATCACAGAAAGCGCAAGAAAAATGACGGATTTACTGTGTGGGAAAATAATACACCCCGTCGGATTTTGCGACGGGGTGTCGGATATTTGTATCGACTTTACGAAAAAACTTACTTAAAGCGGTTTTTTCTTAATTTGCGAATTATTTCGCGGATAGTTTTTCGGGGTGGATTCTATTTTTTCGACGTTTACTATACATCTCGGCTCATCCTCTCCCACAAGCGGAACCAGTGAGAACATATCGGCGAGAATAAGCTTGCCGCCGAGCTTTTTTATGGCACCCTCTGCCTCGCAAAGCTCGTCTGCGGCATTCGCCTTCATAGCGACAAACCTTCCGCCGCGCTTTACAAATCCCATGCACAGCTCGGACAGGACATTGAGCCTTGCAACGGCTCTGGCGCAGGCGACATCGTATTTTTCGCGGTACTCGGCATCGTGCGCCGCTTCCTCGGCACGCGCGGCGATGCAGGTGATATTCGTGAGTCCCAGCATGTCAGCCGTTTCGCGGATGTAGTTTATGCGCTTGGCTGTGGAGTCGAGCGCGGTGATCTCAAGGTCGGGACGCGCGATTGCAAGCGGCAGGGAAGGGAATCCCGCGCCGCATCCAACGTCGATAAGGGAGGCACCCTCGGGGATATATTTTGCCACGGTGAGCGAGTCGGCGTAGTGCTTGACGACAACGCCGGCGATGTCGCAGATCGCTGTGAGATTCATGTATTCATTCACGGCGAGCATACGCTCAGTCAGGGCGAAAAGACTTTCTGTAATCTCGTTTGTCACGAACTCGGAAAGACCGTTTTTTGTCAGCGCTAAAGCTAACTTTTCGGCAAATTCGGTTTTGTCAGTCACGGCGTTTTCACATCCTTTCCGTGGGTGGAAAAATAGATAAGCAGTACGGATATGTCAGCCGGCGAAATGCCCGAAATGCGCGACGCCTGACCGATATTCGACGGCTGGAACTTGTTGAGCTTCTGCGTTGCCTCAAGGCGGATGCCCTTGATAACGCTGTAGTCAAACGGAGTCGGCAAACGCTTTTCCTCAAGCTTCGCGGTTCTCGCGACCTCGGCAAGCTGACGCTTGATATATCCTGCGTACTTTATAGTGGTTTCCGCCTGCGTGCGCACTCTTGGCGGCAGGTCCGGACGGATTATATCAAGCGGCGCAAGACTGTCATATGTTATCTCCGGTCTTCGTAAAAGGTCAGCAAGGCGTATGCCTGTCACTACGTTTGTAGAACCATGTTCCTCCAATATTTTTGAAAGCTCCTCGCTTGGCGGCACGGACGTGCTCTCAAGACGCTTTACCTCTTTCTTAACCGCCTCGAGCTCACGCTCAAACGCCGCGAAACGCTCGTCTGATATGAGCCCCACACGTCTGCCGATGGGCGTTAAACGCTCGGCGGCGTTGTCCTGACGCAGTAAGAGTCGGAATTCGGAGCGAGATGTCATGATGCGGTACGGCTCTTTTGTGCCCTTTGTTACAAGGTCGTCGATAAGCGTGCCGATATAGGAGCTCTGGCGCGTGAGAATCATCGGTTCTTCGCCCTTTATTTTAAGGCAAGCGTTGATTCCGGCAACAAGTCCCTGCGCGGCGGCTTCCTCGTAGCCCGATGTTCCGTTGAACTGTCCGGCACCGTAAAGTCCTGATATTGCCTTAAATTCAAGCGTTGCATAAAGCTGTGTGGGGTCGGCGCAGTCATATTCGATAGCGTATGCGGTACGCATGACCTGTGCATTCTCAAATCCGGGGAGCGAGTGGAGCATCTGCATCTGCACCTCTTCGGGAAGCGATGACGAGAAGCCCTGGATGTACATTTCCTTTGTGTCCTCGCCCATCGGCTCAACGAAAAGCTGGTGGCGCTCCTTGTCGGCAAAGCGCATCACCTTATCCTCGATACTCGGGCAGTATCTGGGGCCAACACCCTCGATAGCTCCCGAATAAAGCGGCGAGCGGGACATGTTA